>JAJFIN010000036.1 GCA_021774955.1 Alphaproteobacteria bacterium
CCCCTTGGCCACACAAATTGGCGCACCGCCGCCATCTGATTCGTATTTGAGTGCAACCGCATAGTGGGTCGGGTTGGTCACAACCACCGTCGCGTCGGGAACATTTGACATCATGCGCTGGCGGCCCCGTTCCATGCGTATCTGGCGCAACCGGGCTTTAATCTTTGGATCGCCATCGGCTTGTTTATGTTCATCCTTGACCTCTTGCATGGTCATCTTTTGCTTTTTTGTGTGGTCAAATTTTTGGTAGGTGAAATCCAAAATGGCGATAATCACCATGATCGCGATAACACCACCCAACATTTTCAAGGCGTAGATTTTCACGATTGGCAATATCATCGTGATGTCGGTGTCGATCATGGCGCCAAGGTGATAACGCTCAGGCCACATGATCATGAAAACAATCACACTGACCACGCCCAGTTTGACCAAACCTTTGCCAAAGTTGACCATGGCCATCATGCCAAAAAGGCGTTTGGCCCCCTGTATTGGCGACAGCTTACTTAGTTTAGGTTTGATTTTTTCAAGTGTCAGGACTGGCTTGTGTTGAACCACATTGCCAAGCACGCCACCAAAGAGAGCAAAACTCAATGGGATTGCCAGCACGGACAAAAGGATCAAGGCGACCGTTTTGAGTAATTGGGCTAGATCGCCACCAGAGAAGTCGTGGAGATGGGCTGAACCAATAAACGGCGCGAGGGTCGTTCGCATATGCGATGCCATGGAGCCTGAGAAACCAGCCAGAATGAATGTGCCAACAAGAATCGTTACAAGCGTTGTCACTTCTTGGCTTTTGACCACATCACCCTTTTTCTGGGCGTCATCCAGTTTTTTCTGGGTCGGGTCTTCTGTTTTTTGACTCTGGTCTTGTTCGTCAGCCATATCCGCTCAGGGTAAAAAGGTTTCCAGCACGCTTCCAAAATGTTCGAGAAACAACATCATGATGCTCGACAATACGAGCGACAGGATAACGAACCCGATCATGATATTTGCCGGCATTGCGATAAAGAAGATTTGGACCTGCGGCATCAATTTAGATAGCACTCCAATAGAGGCATAGAACACCAATCCGAACACAATGAATGGCGAGGCCATTTGTAATCCGATTGAGAAAGTCTTGGCCGTTGTACTGACTGCGAGTTTTGCAAAACTATCAACCGGCAACGGAGCGCCAGGCGAAAACAGCGTGTAACTATTTGCCGCAGCTACAAACATAACGTGATGAACATTTGTCGCAAAGATCAGCGTCACGCCTAAAATAGCTAAAAACGCTCCGATGACTGAACTTTGTCTGCCCAGGGTCGGGTCAAAACTGCGTGCATACGCTAACCCACTTTGGAACGAGATGATCGTCCCAGCTATTTGCAATGAATTAAAGGCGAGCCTCACCAGCCCACCGATGAGAATGCCAATCAGTGCCTCACCCATCACATACCCCGCCAACATCAATACTTGAGCGGGAGGTGCAGGAAGATATTGAGCAACACTCGGCGCAATCGTGTATGATAGAAGCAGCGCAATAGAAAGGCGCATCCGCATCGGAACCGTGCGTTCGCCAATCCCCGGAAGGATCATCAAAATAGCGCCAATGCGCGCAAAAATGAGCAGGTAAGCAAAGATGCCAAGGGGCAGAAGCTCAACCATGGCAATACCTTAAGAAATAATTCGCAAGACCACCATATCCATCAATCCTCCAAGCGTTGCCCCAATGTATGGCAGCAACACGATCAGCATGAGAAAGATGGTGATAATCTTCGGTACAAAGACAAGCGTCATTTCTTGAACTTGCGTAAGAGCTTGAAACAACGCAATGGCAACCCCAACCGCAAGGGCTGTTCCCATGATCGGAACAGAGACTTTCAACAAGACAAAAATTGCTTCTCGTCCGATATCTAAAACTTCCGCACCGTTCATGAAACTGCCCTTCTGGCTCAGATCATTCTTAAGCAGCCAAGTATGCGCTGGTTAGGTAAATCGGGCGTTAAGGTTAACGTCGAGCGATTAGAAGTTGCTAAGAAAAGCCCGCAACATTAAATCGGCATGCGCATGATATCTTGATAAGCGGAAATGACCTTGTCACGCACGGCAACGACGGTTTCGAGTGTCATTTCTGCAGCTGAAATCGCTGTCACGACATCAACTATTTCTGCCTCGCCGGAGAGACCTTTAACAGTCATCTCTTCACTCGCCTTAGAAGTATCAACAAGGTTTTGAACCGCATCCGTCAGGACATCACTGAACGAAGGTCCGCCTGCTTCAGCGGCAACATTGGTTGCTTTTTGCCCAATATCTATCTTCTTTGCAGCACTTGCGTAGGCTTGAGCGGCATCGGCTGGATTGATACTCATGGAGTTTTTCCTTCGTCCTTAAATCTCAATACTAACTGCGGAGCAGATCGATCGTCCGCATGAGCATCGAGCGCGATGCATCTACCACACGCAAATTGGCTTCAAATGTTCGTTGCGCATCCCGCATATCAACCATTTCAACAAGCGAGTTAACGTTCGGAAGTTGAATATAGCCGTCCTCATCCGCGGCTGGATGATTGGGGTCATATCTCATTCCAAACGGCGCTTTGTCGCCAACGGTATCTTTCATCCTCACCAAGTTCACACCCATCTCTCTATTCAGATGGTTTTCAAACGTTGGGATCATGCGGCGATAGGGATCTTGTCCCGGCGCATTAGCGGTGGAGTTCGCATTGGCCATATTTTCAGCCGCCACACGCATTCTGTTCGATTGCGCTTTCATGCCCGCCGCAGCGATAAACATGGTTTTAAAAATTTGCATCTAGTGTTTCCTCGCAACTTCCTAGTTTAGCGGCCTCGGCCGAGAGCCATACGCAGCATCCCCGCGCTCTTTTGATACATGTTAATTGCTGCTTGGTATCGAGCTTGTGTTTCTGTGACCTTGAGCATTTGCTCTTCAAGAACCACCGAATTTCCGTCTGGTGACGTTTCCGTGCCCGGACTTGCAATCTCTCTTATTTCTTCTGACTTCGACATCGATCCGCTACGGCCAAAATGAGACGCATGCTGAGCATGTCCAGTATTACCTGAATCTTGAGCCCGCAGAATTTTTCCAAAATCCAGCGCTTCAAGGTCTTGGGCTTCATAGCGTGGTGTTGATGCGTTGGCGACATTCTGCGACAGCACCTCTTGACGTGCCGAAAGCCATTTCATCGACGATTTCAGGGCGCTTAAAACACCGATCGCTTCTGAACTCATGGGCCAATTTCCAATCAAACAAGCGTGTTGGGAATACACGCAATTAAATCATATTTTCCCGGCCAAGCGTTAATGCAACATAAACCCGCTGAATAAATTTTTCCTTAATTTTCAATTGGTTAACCGCCCATAAACCATAAACGGCAAAACTTAGATCGCATTGAAAAACAAGACCGCCCTCAGAATGAGTAGTGAGTATGGACCCGATTTCTTATCTAAAATTTATTGCCGCACTGAGCTTTGTTCTCGGTCTCATGGGACTGTGTGTTTGGCTCGCGCGGCGCTTCAATCTCATGCCCAATATGGGTAATGTCATGGGTCAAAAACGGCTAACGGTTATTGAATCGTTAACCCTAGACCCCAAAAGACGCCTTGTTCTCATTCGGCGTGACGACAAAGAAGCTCTCGTCATTCTCGGCGCAAATGGCGAGACCATTGTTGAAACGGGAATTGAACCTCAATCGCAATTTGAAGAACGCGATCCACCGCACCAATTGCGAACCAAAGCGCATCAGTCTTTTTCACCAGCAAAAATTGTCTCACTGCTGAAGGAAAATCGTTAATGCGTCAATTCAAACCGATCTGGGTGGTCTTAGCGACAATTGGCCTAGCCAGTTTCTTCGCCATGCCAGCATTTGGTCAATCGATTACCGTTGACATGGGTGATCCGCAAGGGTCATTGACCGATCGCGTATTGCAGCTTCTCGCTCTCATCACGGTGTTGAGCATCGCCCCTTCTATTCTGGTGATGGTCACATCATTTGTACGGGTCGTCGTTGTGCTTTCTCTGCTCCGCATGGCCATGGGCGTTCAAACCAGCCCGCCAAATTCAGTTATTATTTCGCTCGCATTGTTTTTGACCGCTTTCATTATGGCACCAACATTTCAGTCGGCCTATGACAACGGTATCAAGCCCTATATGAATAGTGAGCTTGAACTCGTAGAAGCCTACGAACAAGCAGCCGACCCTCTGCGTTCGTTCATGCTTGCCCAGGTACGCGAAAAAGATCTCGCTCTATTCATCGACTTGTCAAACAGCGAAATGCCGGAGAGCCCACAAGCCAGCCCTATGCAAGCTTTGATCCCGGCCTTTATGATCAGCGAACTCCGGCGCGCTTTCGAAATCGGTTTCTTGGTTTTCATACCGTTTTTGGTTATCGACATGGTGGTTGCATCCGTACTCATGTCCATGGGCATGATGATGCTCCCGCCGATTATCATCTCACTGCCATTCAAACTCATTTTCTTTGTTCTTGTTGATGGCTGGAACCTCATCACTGGAAGCTTGGTTCAAAGTTTCAGTATTCCAGCGGGTGGTTAGATAAAAACAACCACATCCTGCTTGATTGGATGACCGCGATGTCTATGGTTCAAACTCATAATTAAAAAATAGCGGGAGAGAAACATGTTAAATCGAAAATCGATCGCAGCTCTTTTATTGACCTTGGCGGGCCTAGGCCACGTTTATGTTTACTGGGCAATGTCACCTGATAATGTTCTTCTGGTTATCATCGGTGTTATCTACACAATTATTGGTGTCGGCATATTCCTCAATGTAAAAGGGACACTTTATGCCGGCGCAATCGCACCGCCGATCGGCATAACAAGCGCAATTCTTGGCACACTCTTGTTCAGTTTGCCTGAGGTTCCCGGCGGTCTAATATTCCTAGTCGTCGAAGCCATTGCGGTAACATTGTGCGTATTAGAAATACGCAGCCAATAGATCAATATACATAGCCATCAGTATACTTAGGTATCTGATTCCGTCGACGGCGGGGCTCTGAGCATACGCAGCCCAAGTGCTGCTTGCCACCAGGCAAACGTGACCAATCCAACGACAAGTGTCATCGTAACGAAAGGTCCATCAATCAAGGAAAACCCAATCCAATGGGATATCACGCCTGCCAGTGCAACGAGGATAAACCCCAGATATCCAAAATAATGGGTCATTCTCTGGGCTCTCATAATCAGATACGAAACCGCCCCGACACCCAGTGACAGCTTGATCACGTGGGCCAGTGAAGCAGCTTGCGCGATTGCTTCGCCAAGCACGCCCGAATTCAAAACAGGTAAACTTAACAACCAAATTTGTCCGGCAATGACCAGGGCCAATACAGCCCCAACAAGCGCTGACAAACCTCCAAACCAGATCCAAAATTGCCGCATGATTGTGCTCATAGGATGGGCGGTGGGAGGTTGGATTATACAATGTTTTTGGGCTTTATGCGACTGCTATTTGAAGAAACTATTTTAGATGTCGCAATAGCGCGCTATTTTTCTAGCTGCCGTTTTTCTCGGTTGGCACACGAAGGTCTTTCATAAAGTCTTCAAGAGTATCGACTTTCGATATTTGTCTCGCCAATTCTCTGAACTCAATTTCTTCGGCTTCGATTTCCCCGGTGACAATGTCAAAGGCGTGAGCGTCTGGGCTTTTCGACATTTTCTCTGCAAACTTCTGGCGTACACGCGCCAACCCGATTTCGTCTTCAGCAAAGATATAGGACAAGGCAGACCGAAGAACATTGAAACGCGCTTTGTCAGGAAGCTCGTCCTCATTTTGCCATTGAGAATCGACCAATTCTTCTAAAGCCGCACCAGCTGCGGGCCAATTTTCGGATCTCCAATATATATTGGCTTTCATCTGACGCGCTTTCAAACGCCCATTGTCTTCAAGAATATCCAAGGCGTGGTCATGGCGACCTAATTCGCTGAGCGCACGTGCTTCAAGCAAAAGTCGCTCTTCACCTAGCCATTCCGGAAGGCGCGCTTGGCGGGTCATATTCAAGGAAGTCAGGGCGCTGTTCGGGTCTTTATTCATGAGATAAATCATCGCAAGTTGTGCCGCTACCTGCGATCGCGCTAACCCTCTCAATCGATTACGCACTTGATGATCAAGAAGTTGTGCCGCTTGGTCCAAAAGATCGACATTCACCAATCTGTCTGCCAGACGGCGGATCATCGCGTCCCCTTTAGAACCAATGGGGGTCAGCTCTTTGAAATCGTAATATAGGCCAAGCGCAGCGACAGGAGGTAGGTTGTCAACTTTTCCGTGCAAAAACAATTCCTCGAACATATCACTCATATCGCCATATGCATCGCGAGAAATTTTTTCCTTCGGATAATTGTTAACCGCGATGCGCATTGTGGTGAGCGCTTGGCGATAATCACCGATGTCGCCGTATAGGCCGCCCAATGTTTTTAGAACATTAAGCTCCAAATCGTCACCGCGCCACTGATGGCGCAGAGATTCAAGTTGCTCAATGACATCATCTGTCTCAAGTTCACCGGCTTCATGCAGAAGAAGGATCCGCCTATATTTCGCATGGGCAGCCAATCCAGGATCGTCAAGTGTTTCAACTTGTTGATAAAATTCAAGGGCGGAAGCACTATCCTCCAATTGTTTAAAAACGTCTGCACGCAAAAGATTCAGTCGGGCATATTGTTTCGTGCTCAATGTGTCGATGGGGATAATTCGAATATACTCTCCTGCAGCTTTTAGATCATTGACCATGTAAGCTGCATGAGCCGCAGATATCAAAAACTCTGCCTGCCAATAAGCATCATATTCTTTCCTAAGTCCCAGAACATTTTCGTAGCTGCGTCGCGCTTCCTTGAATTTCCCCAAACGCTCCATGGCCAATCCGCGCCACAATTCCGTATGATTGTCATCCAACAATTTGCGATGAGACAACGCTTCAATCGCATCTTCTTCACGCCCCATCAAAAGCATGGCCACTCCACGCGTCGCGCGAAAGAGCGGGATGCCCGTAAACTCTGACTGGCTATGTTCGATCAGTTCAATATTACCCAAAGCTTCTGGATAAAGTCCGTTGGCAATATAAAATTGCGCCAACTTAAACCGCCTATCATCTAATTCACTTTCCTGAGCACTGGAAAGATCGGTGTTGAGCGCGGCTAGACGACTATAATACGAAGTTTGCTCATCACCGAGCCATTCAACAAATTTCATATGACCCGGGACTTCTAGTTTCATCGACAGAAGGTTGTAGTGGGCCAATTGATTTGTACTCAATTGGTCAATCTCAACGCGTTCCAAATACCCACTCGCAACATCAAAATTATCGGCTTCATAAGCAGCATTTGCCGCCGATAGTACAAATTCAGCTTGCCAAAATTTGTCATACGCTTCCCGAGTATCCAGCGCTTTATTGTAACTACGACCAGCTTCTTGATATTGTTCAGATCGTTCCAGCGCCAGGCCTCGCCATAATTCTGCGTGTTTGTCGCCAGACAGATCGCGACGACCCAAGATTTCTACCGCTTCTCTCTCACGCCCCATCAAAAGGAGAGTGACACCTCG
>JAJFIN010000351.1 GCA_021774955.1 Alphaproteobacteria bacterium
CTCTCATCACTTATCTACTGATCAGGATGGCTAAGCAAAAAGCGCCAAAGGGGCTCTCAATGCAAACCCTCTGCCGCTTAATTAGAGCAAACCTCACCCACCGAAAACCCTGGGCCAAGCTCTTCGAGCCGCCGCCAAAAAAACCTCATCACAATAACCACAACCCGCAAATCGCATGGAGCTTCTAAATGTTAACGCTTAACCGGACAGCAGTGGATCAAGTCGCGGGGTGACAATAGCGATTTTAAACCAATCCGCTAAAGCACTTTCCCTGGATTCATAATATTTTGCGGATCAAGCGTTGCTTTGATCTGCCGCATCAGCACCAGAGACACCGGATCTTTATAGCGCACCAGATCTTCTCGTTTGAGCTGTCCGATGCCGTGTTCAGCGGAAATAGAACCGCCTAGATCATGAACGATATCGTGCACGGCCGCGCTGATCTCTTGCCATTGATTGAGAAACGCTTGTGTGTCCGCACCCACGGGCTCACTCAAATTATAATGAATGTTGCCATCGCCCAAATGCCCGAATGGGCAGGGACGGATGCCGGGACATAGCGCCGCGACCTTCTCGCCAGCACGTTTCAGGAATTCACCAATCGCGGCAATCGGGACCGAGATATCATGTTTGATGCTGCCGCCTTCCGGCTTTTGTGATTCCGACAGGCTTTCGCGCAAATGCCACAGGCTTTGTTCTTGGTCTTTACTCTGAGCAAGCACGGCATCGGTCACCAGATCATCGCTCATGCTCTGCTCGAGACACTTTTCGGCAAGACCGTTCAGATCTGCTTCCATGGATGCAGATGTAAGTTCTACCAACACATACCAAGGCGAAGGCTCGGCCAGCGGGTCAACGCACCCCGGAATGTGCTTCAGCACAAGCTCCAAGCCAAAGCGCGGAATCAGTTCAAACGCCGACACCTGATCGCCACTGGCCGAACGAAAACGTGCGAGCAATTCAATTGCGGCATTGACATTCGGCACTGCAACAAACCCCGTCGCGCTTGTTTGGATCTTCGGATAGAGTTTAAGCGCCGCGCCAGTGATAATGCCGAGCGTTCCCTCCGCACCCATAAATAAATGCTTGAGGTCATAGCCCGTATTGTCTTTTCGGATGACCCGCAGGCCATCCCAAACCTCACCATCGGGCAACACGACTTCAAGTCCCAACACCTGGTCGCGAGCGGTGCCGTAGCGTAGTACATTAATGCCACCCGCATTGGTCGACAACAGGCCACCGATCCGCGCCGATCCCCGCGAAGCCAGATCAAGCGGGAATTGCCGATCATGGTCGTCCGCAATCTGATGAACATTTTCAAGCAAACACCCAGCATCAACAATCATGCTATCGGCATGCTCATCGACACTTCGAACCTGTGTCATGCGGTCAAGGCTAAGCACAATCTGGTCGCCAGACTTGTCAGGGATTTGCCCACCAACCAGGCCGGTATTGCCCGATTGCGGCACAATCGCCGTACCGGTTTCAGCGGCAATCTTAACAATCGCGCTGACCTCTTGGGTCGAGCTTGGCCGCACAATGGCTGCTGCTACACCAGTGAACTTATCGCGCCATTCGGTCAGATAAGGCGTCATATCGGAAGTTTTGGCAATGAAGCCTTTATCGCCAACAACCGACTTCATGCGGGCAAGAATGTCTGAACCATCGTGCGTCATACGCTTACCCTAGCAAATAAGTCTGGAGATCTCATTACCATTTTATCACGGGCGCGGAGCAGCGGCCCGCCTGAGCCGATCATTGATTGCCTCGCCAAGGCCAGTGTCAGGGATAGGCATAACCGCGATCCGCTGAGGTTGGGCAGCGTCGAGTATATGAAGGCCGGCAAACAGATTTGCGGCGGCTTCAGTTAAATCTCCGGATACGGAGAGATTAAGGATCAAGCTCACGCCTTCCGGTACGTCGCCCCCGAAGGCGAGCAATGCTTCGCCGGGCTCGACGTTTTTAGCGTCAAGACGCAATCCGGTTTTCGGCGCATAATGCGAGGCGAGCCCGCCCGGCGCTTGCGGTCTGTTGTCATCGTGAACCGCCTCGTGCAAAGGACCCGTGACTTTTTCAATCGCCGGGCGGCTGATCCCGCCGGGACGAAGAAGAACGGGAGCACCATCGTCAAAACCAACAATGGTGGATTCAAGACCAACCGGACAAGCACTGCCATCCAGGATCATCGAAACTTTATCGCCCAATCCCGCCGCCACATGGACCGCCAGCGTTGGGCTGATCTGCCCAGAAATATTCGCGCTCGGCGCTGCAATCGGCCCGTCAAATGTTTGCAAAAGCTGGTGAGCCAAAGGATGAGCCGGTACGCGCAGCGCAATTGTCTCAAGTCCGGCGGAGACCAAAAGCGAGGCCGCACAGTCAGCCTGGCGCGGCACAACCAGCGTTAACGGACCGGGCCAGAACGCCTCAGCCAATCGCAGCGCTTGCTCATCAAACTGTCCCATTTTTTGGGCGGCTTCCAGATCGCTAACATGAACGATCAGCGGATTAAATTGCGGCCGGCCTTTCACCTCAAAGATCGTTGCAACGGCGCGGTCATTGGTCGCATCCGCCCCAAGCCCATAGACGGTCTCGGTTGGAAAGGCGACAAGGTCGCCCGCGCGTAAGCTTTGCGCAGCGGCCTCGAAATCGATCTCTTTTTCAGCTACAATCGTCATGATAGTTTCTAAAATTCTGTGTAGCTTGCCGACCATCAAAATAAAGTGCAAGCAAGCCGTACCGACCGCATACAGGCCGGTCAAAAATTTAGCAAGGAAGACCTCATGACCTATCGTGCCCCCGTGCGAGACATGTTGTTTACAATGAAACATGTCGTTGGTTTTGACCAGTTGACAGGAGAGGGCGCCTTTCCCGATCTCAGCGAAGAACTCGTCGCCACAATTTTGAGTGAAGCGGGCAAATTCGCCGAGGAAGAACTGGTGCCCTTAAACGCTGTCGGTGACCGCACCGGCGCGGTTTTGGAAAACGGCATCGTGCGCACCGCCCCGGGCTTCAAAGAAGCCTATACCAAGTTCATGGAAACCGGTTGGGTCAGCTTGCCATGGCCTGAGGAGTTTGGCGGTCAAGGCATGCCGCATTCTGTTGCCGCTGCGGTCATGGAGATTTGGCAGGCGGCTAACATTTCTTTTGGACTGTGCCCGCTGCTCAGTGAAGGCGCGATCAAAGCCTTGCTTGTCCATGGCACCGATGAACTGCGCCAAACCTATTTGCCTAAATTGATCTCCGGCGAATGGACCGGCTCGATGAACCTGACCGAGCCGCAAGCCGGATCCGCCGTTGGTGCGCTGCGCACCAAGGCCGTGCCGCACGGAGATGGCAGATACCGCATTACTGGCCCCAAGATCTTCATCACCTATGGTGGGCATGACATGGCCGAAAACATTATCCATCTGGTCCTGGCGCGTTCGCCCGATGGCAGTGCTGGCACCAGAGGCATCTCGCTTTTTGTCGTGCCCAAATATTTGGTCAATCCAGACGGTTCGCTTGGCCCCCGCAATGATGTGCAATGCCTAAAGCTCGAAGAGAAGATGGGCATTCACGCCAGTCCCACTTGTGTGTTGGAGTTTGGTGAGAACGACGGCGCCATTGGTTATCTCATTGGTGAAGAAAACCGCGGCATGGCCTGCATGTTCACGAAGATGAATTCAGCGCGCCTCGGCGTGGGCTTGCAAGGATTAGGCGTTGCCGACCACGCCTATCAAACCGCCTTTGCTTATGCCCAAGACCGCAAGCAGGGCAAACCGATCAACATTGACGGTGTTGTTCCAGATGCGTCGATCATCGAGCATGCCGATGTTAGACGGACATTGATGACCATGCGCGCGATGATCGATGCCGCACGGGCAATCTGTTATGCGACCGCTGTCGCCAGCGATCTCTCCCACATGGCGCCGACAGAAGAGGGGCGCGCTGACGCAAAGGCGCGCGAAGAATTATTGACCCCGCTTGCCAAGGCTTGGAGCACCGACATGAGTGTCAAAGTCGCATCGCTCGGTGTTCAAGTTCACGGTGGCATGGGCTTTATCGAGGAAACCGGCGCCGCGCAGTTTTATCGCGATGCGCGTATCACCCCAATCTATGAAGGCACCAATGGCATTCAAGCGATTGATCTCGTCACCCGCAAACTTACCCTAAATGGTGGTTCTACTGTTTCGACGCTTCTCGCAGAGATAAAGGAAAACGCTGCAACGTTATCTGAAAGTTTAGACGCTTCGCTGGCAGCGATAGGGCGTCTACTGACAGAAGGGGTAACTGTTCTGAACGCCTGCCTCCTCCATCTCCACCGCCAATCGAAAGAACGCCCGGTCGATGTGTTCGCCGGCGCGTCTCCGTTCCTTGAATTGTTTGGCACAGTGTGTGGCGCGCACTATCTCGCCTTGGGGGCAAAGGCTGCGGTCGCACTAATTGCCGAAGGGGGCGATGGCGCCGCTTTCTATCGCGCCCGTCTCACGATGACCCAGTTTTACGCAGAGAACATCCTACCAACCGTGTTCGGCTATCAGCACCTCGTGTGCAACGGCGCCGACCCTCTTTACCAAATTGATACGGCCTTGTTGGCGTCTTGATTGATCTGCTCTACACTCTGAAAGATTGGGGACTTTGACTTGGTTTGCTGGACACTTCGAGACGGGCGCGAAGCGCGCCCTCCTCAGTGTAACGCATAAAGGAAACGTCGTCCTGAGGAACGAGCGCAAGCGAGTGTCTCGAAGG
>JAJFIN010000352.1 GCA_021774955.1 Alphaproteobacteria bacterium
CCATATCCACCATAAAAAAGGCGCCAACTGCATCGGCTATAGCGCGAAATTTTTCAAAGTCGATTTCTCGTGGATACGCGGAACCACCAGCGATGATCAATGACGGTTTGTGTTGGTGCGCAAGACGCTCGACTTCCTCAAAATCAATAAGGTGGTCATCTTGTTTCACACCATATTGGACAGCATTGAACCACTTACCCGACTGATTGGGCGGTGCACCATGGGTGAGGTGCCCTCCAGCCGCCAAGCTCATACCCATAATCGTATCACCAGGCTTTATTAAAGCTTGGAAAACGCCTTGGTTTGCTTGAGCACCAGAATGAGGTTGGACATTGACAAAACCGCAATCAAAAAGCTTTTTTGCGCGTTCAATAGCCAGGTTTTCTGCGACATCCACATATTCGCATCCACCATAATAACGTCGACCCGAATAGCCTTCGGCATATTTGTTAGTCAAAACAGACCCTTGCGCTTCAAGCACAGCCCGCGACACAATGTTTTCCGACGCTATCAGTTCTATTTGACGTTGCTGCCGGATCTCTTCGTCACCAATCGCGGCAAATATCTCCGGATCCGTTTCACTCAACTTTGTCGTGAAGAAACCACGCGCAAGTGCGTCGTTATCTCCGTTTACATCCACGTTCTTCACCACTGCTTAAACACCCTGAAATTTACATTATTCCAGTACGGCGCCACCACGATGCACCGCCCATGAACAAACTCGATAATCGATTGATAACAAGACCTGCCGGTCAGTCCGAACGTGCCATACCATATCTCGTGTCTGCGGCCTATGGTTTTTTGGAAGCTGAAGGTTGTTTTGCTTGTGGGTAAGATAAAAACTGGTCTTACACGTAATGCGTGACCCTTGCTCCTTCGGACTCTTATGGTTCGAAGTATATACTTATAAAAAAAGGCTTAAACTTGGAAAATCTCGTTCTACAGCTAGTTAAAAGTCCTCAATAAAGAAAAAAGAAAGAGATAATCGGTAAACTAGGTTTGAAAACTTGATTTTGTTAAGATCATTGGCAATATAACGCCAGGTTGAATCAATGCCGATAATATCGTGACGGGGGCTGGGAATGATCGATTCTGCCGACAACGACCGCGATGAACTGTGGACGCTCCGATTGACTGCTGAGATCACGGCTGCCTATGTGTCCAACAATAGTGTGAACGCGAGCGATATACCTGCTCTCATTCAAAAAATACACGGAACATTAGATTTGTTAGCACGATCTAATTCTGCTCAGCACGGCAACGACCAATCACCTGCCGTTCCTCTCGCAGATTCAATCACCGACGATTATATAATTTGTCTAGAGGATGGCAAAAAACTCAAGATGTTGAAGCGTTATCTACGCTCCAACTACGACATGACCCCAGAAGAATATCGGAGCAAATGGAATCTCTCTCCAAGCTATCCAATGGTCGCGCCTAACTATGCTGCGCAGCGGTCTGAATTTGCAAAAAAAATAGGTCTCGGAAAGAGCGCAAAACAAACTGGAAAACGTCCACCGAAAGCAAGCGCTGGCTAGTCTTACAATTTGTTTGATTGTTTAGAGAGAACATAGTTCAGCTTCGCAAGCGCAATTCGTTTCATATCCCTTTTTGACGCGCGCGGCGAACCAACAATAGACACTTCAGTTCCCGAACTAGCGTGAATTGCACTGACTTTTATTACATTCCCAGCCGGAACAAATTCATACAGAACCTCACCAATGCCCTGTGTTCCACGCGTGCGCATCGAGATTAAGCCGCACGCTCGAGGTGCAGTTTTTTCCAGATGGTAGACAGTGCATCCACGAGCACGTGCATCTTGTCTTCGTCATGCATCGGCCCCGGTGTAAACCGCAATCGTTCCGTCCCTTTCGGAACCGTCGGATAATTAATCGGTTGAACATAAATCCCAAAGTCATACAGAAGTTCATCTGCAACTTGCTTACACAAAACCGGATCGCCAACAAGAACCGGTACGATATGAGTGACAGATGGCATCACCGGCAGGCCAGCTTCCGCCATGATCTTTTTCAGATAGACCGCACGCTCCTGATGAACTTCTCGTTCAGCATTGCTGTTCTTGAGGTGGCGAACACTAGCCAACGCCCCGGCAGTCAATGCCGGCGCTAACGATGTCGTAAAGATAAACCCAGGAGCATAGGAGCGAACGACATCAACGAGCCGTGCCGACGCGGCAATATAACCACCCATGATCCCGAAACCTTTAGCCAAAGTTCCTTCGATAATGTCGATGCGATCCAGCAAGCCATCACGTTCTGCAATGCCACCACCGCGAGGCCCATAAAGACCCACTGCGTGTACTTCATCCAAATAGGTCAAGGCGCCGTATTTCTCAGCGAGATCACAAATTTCCCGAAGAGGTCCTATATCCCCGTCCATCGAATAAACGGATTCAAAGGCAATAACTTTTGGGGCGTCCAACGGTATTTCTTTTAGCAATGTTTCAAGATGCTCAACGTCATTGTGTCGCCAAACTCGCTTCGGTCCACCACCACGTCGAATTCCCTCAATCATCGATGCATGATTGAGTTCATCAGACAGAATGACACAATCTTTAAACACCCGATTGAGTGTGCTCAAAGTCGCATCATTGGCAATATAACCAGAGGTGAAGAGCAGAGCGGCTTCCTTGTTATGGAGGTCAGCAAGCTCAGCTTCCAGTTGAACATGATAATGTGTAGTTCCCGAAATATTTCGGGTGCCACCAGAACCGGCTCCCGCTTCATCGATCGCCTCGTGCATGGCTCTGATCACCGATGGGTTTTGCCCCATGCACAGATAATCATTGCTGCACCAAACAGTTATGTCTTTTTTGGCATTTTCTCGGTGAAACGTTGCGGATGGAAATTCACCGCGATGGCGCAAGATATCGGCAAATACCCGGTATCTCCCTTCGCCTCTCACCGCAGATATGGCGTCGTCCAGGGCCTTATCGTAGTTCATTGGTCCCTCCAGACCACCGCGATACTCAGCGGCACTTCCAACAGATATAAGACAAATATAGCACAATCGCGGGACGCATCTACTAACGCCGGTCACGTTGTGTGATGAACTGGCGAATTGTCGCAGACAAGTCTCCCCGAATGGTTAACAAGGCCAGCGACCTTTTTCGACTAACTTATTTTTTAGAATTGATGGTCGATCAGTCATAATGCCATGAACTCCCAGATCAACCAGCTGATCCATGGTATCAGGGTCATCAATGGTCCAAACATGCACTTGCACACCACACTTATTGGCGGTTGTTACGAGGGTATTCGTAACAATTGGAATCCCCTTATGGCTCATAGGGACCTGAGCGCAGTGTGCTTGAAACTTACCGGTGGGAAGACCAACCGACCCTATCCTCAATCTAGTGACTTCAAACGGGGTCATGCTTGTACACAGGCCAGGGCCGAGAGCCGCTCGAAGCCTGTCCAGACGTTTACCCGAAAATGAGCCAACACAGATGCGATCAAGAGCGTTTGTTCGCTGGATCAACCGGATCAGAGGTTCCACCGCTTGATCATGTTTGGCATCAATATTCAGGCAAACATCATCCCATGCACCCAACAAATCTTCCATCAGGGGGATCGGCTCGGCCCCCTGAACACGTGCTTGTTTAATCTCGCTGTAAGGCAACTCTTCAATCCGACCAATACGGTCCGTGACCCGATCAAGGGAATCGTCATGAAACGATAGGAGTACATTATCGGCCGTCGCATAAGCGTCGGTTTCCAAGTAACGATAACCTAGATCAACGGCAGCCTGGAAAGCCGCCATTGTATTTTCTGGGGCTTCTTCCGCCCCACCCCGGTGCGCAAACGCTAAGAGTCCATCATGTTCAAAAAAGGGGTGATTTGGCTGCATCGTGTTGCCTTGTTTTTTGAGTAGCGTTGTAGTGAAGATCAACGTCGCAAAAAAGGCAAGCTCCAACAAAAAAAGGGCCGGTTAAAACCAGCCCTTTGGATAATGGATCTCTAAAAGTCTTACAAACGATACCGGATCTGATCAGCCCAGAAACGTTCAAGACGCTGAAGCGTTTTGTTTAGCGCTTCAAAATCCTCGCGGGAAATACCACCCACTTCGCATATAGAACCAATATGCCTTTGATAGAGAACATTGATTTGTTCATTCACGATGCGTCCAGTTTCGGACAAGCGAACACGGACAGATCGGCGATCCATCTCTGACCGCTCGTGATGAATATAACCTGATTCAACCAGTTTCTTGAGATTGTAAGAAACATTGGATCCCAAATAATGACCACGCGTGCGTAATTCACCGGCCGTCATTTCTGAATCACCAATATTGAAAAGTAACAATGCTTGGACACTGTTGATTTCATTTTGACCAGTACGTTCCAGGTCATCTTTAATCACATCCAGCAATTGCCTGTGCAACCGCTCAACCAAAGTCAGCGATTGAAGATAAATTGTTTTGAGGCCCTCTTGGTCCGGCGCTTCCGCCGGAGTCCCACCAATCATCTGGGCACTTTGTGGCACACTCATACTTTCCACACCCTACACACTATTCAACATATCGAGGTGACACTATAGGTGGGCATTCGCTAAAGACTCCTTAATTAACAGATTATGGAGCTTTTGAAGAATTTTGTCCGATTTCGGCGGGAAACTGGCGGCTTTCCAGGCGCTAATTTGCGCCATTGCGGATAAAGTTAATTATCCCCGAAAAGTCCGTGTCGCTTTGACCCGCTTCGTTGAACTCTTCGTAAAGCGAGGCGGCATGTTGCCCCAAGGGCGTGGCGACACCGCTATCCCGTGCTGCCTCTTGAGAAAGCTTGAGATCTTTCAACATCAATGCTGCCGCAAAACCACCCACGTAATCACGATTTGCTGGTGACGTTTCGACAGGTCCCGGCACGGGGCAATAAGACGTCAATGACCAGCACTGACCCGAGGCAGTCGAAGCGATATCAAAGAGTTTCTGGTGGTCAAGACCTAGTTTCTCACCAAGTACAAAAGCTTCGCACGTGCCAATCATAGAAATGCCCAACAACATATTGTTGCAAATCTTAGCTGCTTGCCCGTTTCCAGCTCCACCAGCATGAATGATGTTTTTACCCATAGCTTCCAGAATCGGCTGAGCACGCTCGAACGCTTCATCCGTCCCACCAACCATAAACGTTAATGTACCCGCTTGAGCACCTCCAACACCACCAGAGACCGGCGCGTCAACCATATCAAACCCGCGTGCTGAAGCAGCGCTTACCACGTCACGTGCGCTACTGACATCGATCGTTGAACAATCAATCAATAAAACACCCTTGGTTACATGATTTAATATTCCTTCTTCATCTGTATAGACTGCTCTTACGTGATGACCGGCAGGTAGCATGGTAATCACAACTTCTGCTTCTTCTAATGTTTCAACAGCCGAATTTGTTGTTGCAATGCTGGCCTCATTTGCAGCCTGCAAAGCCGATGGCGATAGATCAAATCCTTTCACCTGGTAACCGGCTTTCACAAGATTTGCTGCCATTGGTAAACCCATGTTACCCAACCCAATAAATCCGATGCGTGTCATAACTTATTCTCCTGCAGAACGCGGTTGATTTCTAAACTCAATTCAGCGTCACCAAGCGTATCGAAGTGCGCATCAATGAGGATATGTTGCAACCATTCGAACTAAGCAATCCGAAATTTGACGATC
>JAJFIN010000353.1 GCA_021774955.1 Alphaproteobacteria bacterium
TGCCAATTGAGCTACCGGCCTGAACTGGCGCCACATCTTGTGATACCCCATTTGCATTTTCTACTTGCTCAAGGCGTAAAATAGGAGAACAATTGCTCCTGGGGTAGATGAGTTTGGGCGGGGGAAAACCCATGAAGGGAGCACGGATATTGAGGGCGAAAAACGCCACTCGATGGCTGGTTTTGTTTTCCGGTTATGTCGCTTTTCTGGGACTTTTAGCCACTTCCGCTTCTGCATTTGATATTCGCTTAGGCAAATCCGAAAAAACCGATCCTGCTGTCCTCGTGCAAGACGCCTATGGCGCCTACCAAAAGGGCGATTTTGATAGCGCCTTTGACCAATGGCAGGAAGCAGCAAACAACAACGATGCGCACGCCCAATACAATTTGGGACATTTATATGCAGAAGGTAGAGGCGTCGCCCGCAATCCACATTTAGCCGTAAAATGGTGGCTTGCCGCCGCTGAACAAGGCCATATACCCGCCCAGCACAATTTGGGATTGGCGCTACTCGGGGCCGAAAGCATTGTTCCTGGCCATGCCAATAAACCAAACATCGAAGGTGCGGTAAAATGGTTGAGTGAAGCGGCAAGCGCCGGCTCGCCTCACGCCCAAAATGCCCTCGGGATCCTCTACAAAAGTGGCTTTGGCATCGAAAAGAACCTGGACCAGGCTGTCACTTATTTCAATTCTGCCGCCAAACAAGGCCTCGACACCGCTCAGGCTAATTTGGCGGATTGCTATGAAAAAGGAACCGGTGTTACTGCCGATATCGAACAAGCGGCCAAATGGCTCGAGCTAGCAGCTCTTGGAGGCAATGCTCCAGCACAACACAAACTCGCTATGCTTTATGATGTCGGCGAAGGTGTAGAGCGTGATCCTGTAGAAGCCTATATTTGGGCACGCCGCGCTGAAGAAAATGGGTTCATCTCAGCTGATAAAACCGTCGACAAAATAAAGAGCGAATTAAGTAGCGATGAACTCGCTTCTGCTGAAGTTCGAGTCTCAACCGAACTCAACTAACAACCACAAAGATTGATGCTTGTGTGCGGTTCTGTCACCACGTTATGGTGAGTGGAAAAAAAACACTGACCACAAATCAATGCGCCAGCTGACAATTCACCAAGAAACATGGCCGACAAAAGGCACTTTCCGCATTGCCCGAGGAGCGCGCACCGAAGTTCATGTCATTGTCGTTGGACTGAACGAAGCTGGAAATAGCGGCTTTGGCGAATGTGTTCCCTACTCCCGCTACAATGAATCCATTGATAGCGTTTGCCAGCAGATCGAAGCCGTTCGCCCACAGATTGAATCTGGTGTTGGATTTGAACAGCTTATCGACCTCCTGCCACCAGGAGCTGCTCGCAATGCCCTAGACTTGGCCTTGTGGGATTTAAACGCAAAACAACAAGACAAACCGGTCTGGGAAATCGCCGGCCTTGATAAACCCAAGGAAGCATTCACCGCGTTCACGATAAGTTTGGCAGATCCGAAGGAGATGGAAGTAGCAGCCCATGAGGCTTGCGATCGACCCTTGTTGAAAATAAAATTGGGCGGCTCGGTTGTTGAAAAGGAAAGGGACCGATTGCACGCTGTACGCTCTGGTGCACCAGATGCGCGGTTGATCATTGACGCAAATGAAGGGTGGGATATGGCGATGCTTGAAGCCATGGCTCCCCGCGCTGCATCGCTTGGTGTCGAACTCATTGAGCAGCCTTTGCCCGCAGCGTCAGATAGTGCACTTGAAAGCTTCAAATCGCCAGTACCCCTGGGGGCTGATGAAAGTTTTCATGATCTGCAGACCCTGGCTCAAATACGTAAAAAATATCAAGCGGTCAATCTCAAGCTCGACAAGGCCGGCGGACTGACAACTGCCCTGCACGTACTAAAGGCCGCACAGCAAGAAAATTTAGACGTTATGATTGGATGCATGGTGGCAACCTCATTGGCCATGGCGCCAGCGCTATTACTTGCCGGAGACGTTAAGTTCGTCGATTTGGATGGGCCGCTTTTACTCGACCGCGATCGCGTGCCGGGATTGCGGTACGAGGGTAGCAAGATATTCCCCACGCTCGAAGGCCTATGGGGGATGCCCAACTAACCCTCTAAGTTTGGCAGTTCAATAATACGTCGCTCGACATCCGCGGAAATCAATTGCCAGATTGATTTGTTCAGCGCTTTTGCCGGGTCAGATGTCTCAGTCTCAACAGCGGTGTGAAGCGCGATCAACTGTTGGCGCAATCTGTTATTGACATTGCGAAGTGCGCTTACGCGGTAACTCTCCTCTTCTGCAAAAGCTGTCTCACTAACGCCTTGTGGAAGTTTAGAGTGAGGCATTGTTTCCAGCGCCGTTCGAAAAACAGATCGAATGGCGTCATTGTCAGTAACATATAGATCTGCTTGCTGATCGATTTGATCAGCCGAGACAATCATCAACACGCCGACCATAGCCATGGTCTTCATCTGATAATCATCAGAAACATGTGGCACGAAATCGGTAAACAAGGTTGTCGCCAAAGTTTGTAGGACGACTTCAAGATCTGGTTTCACAACGCACCCCCATCAGCGCGCAGAAGCCCCAGCAGCACTTTATTATGACGCCCAATGGTCAACCAACCGGCACTGGCCAGAATAGGGTCGAGGTTATCTCCCCCTTGATATTCCTTGGCGGACGAAATCCAAATCCCCAAGCCCTTGACGCAGGCAAACATCCGCCACCACATGAAGGATTTCGCATCGACCATACAACCGCTTGCTTTCTCCCAAAGCGAAATGGCTTCGTTGGTCGAAATCATACCAGCGGGTTGATCTGGGTCATCATAGGCCCAAAGCCCATCCATGGCCCAACCAAGGTCCTCAAGCGGATCGCCGATATGGGCCATCTCCCAATCGAGGATCGACCGGATCGTCCCTTCTCCATCGTAGAGAAAGTTTCCTGTGCGATAATCGCCATGAACCACGGACAATCTCTGCGCCGGAGCTGGCGGGTTGCGGCGCATATGCCGGATGGCGGCGCGCAATAATGGGTTCGGCTCCAACTCATCTTCGTCGATGACACTTTCCCAATAGTCCAATTCTTTGCACCAACAGGCATCAAGCTCCGGCGTTTCGACAACCTCTCGCAGCTCTGTTTTGTCTAGGTCAGTTCCACATATGTGCCCGAGGATGGTCCAAAATTGTTCGCCGATTTTCTGCCGCACCTCGCCATAGGGCGAGATACCAAAAGGCGATGCCACCTCACAATCATCAATGGCTTCCATGATGAAGAAGGGACGATCCAACCATTTCAGATCTTCTTCGAGGAAAAGAGCTTCAGGCACCGGGACATCGGTATTGAAGAACGATCTGTAAGCGGAATATTCAAGCGCCCGTTCGGTGTCGATAAGGCTTCCCTCTGGATCGCGTCTTAGAATGAGGTTTCGCTCGCTCACCCTTCCATCTTGGCTGGAAGAAAGTTTAAAACGAAACGTCTGTCGTGACGCGCCACCATGAATGCGATGTAAATCCGTGACCTTGATATTATCGCGGTCAGGATATTTGTGTTGCAAATAGTGCTCGATGCGCTCTTCCATCAGGTTCACTCGATCACTTAGCTGTATCAAAGAGATCGGTAAATCCGGAAGGGCTGTGGGCACCAAGAATGAGTTGCTCTAACACGCCATTGCCTGGACGCGGCGGTTCACTCCCGATTCTAAGGCTGGCTTTGCAAAACGCTTGGATATGCATGCTCGTCATATCGCTGTCGTCGACACCAGCAAGATCGATTGTGTCATAGCCTGTTGCCAACTCACCCTTATAATGACCATGGCCCCACTCTGATCCGACATAGCCGATACCGCGCATGTAAAAATTAAATTGTGGTTCAAGCGTGATGCTGACTTCGCTGTCACCCAACCGGCCCATGAAAATCTCAGCGCTCGCCGCATGGCGGGTTCCGGGTTTATAAGCCATCTCAGCCTTGCAGTTTGAAAAATGGACGCCGTCTTTGCCGTTATCGGTAACCGGCGCTAACACCGCACGGGTATTCCAAGACTTGCCTTCGGCATCTTCATTGACATGGAAGAACGAAACATAATCGCCAAAATTTAGCGGCGACCATAGCCAATAAAATTGCGGAGCGGCTTCTGGCACCACTGGCTGGGGATCGCCAAGCCCAACCGGGCGCACGCCCCAAGATCTATCGCGGGTGCCAAAATACTGATCAGGTTCAATTTTATGCCGCTCGCCGGCCACCTCGATCCAGCCTTCATAAAACCCGTTCTGGGTCATGCGGGTGACATCCATCATCATCCGCGTGCCGTTACGTCGTGAAAAGCGCGGCTCTTCAATCGGGAACGTCCGCCCCGTGAACAATAGATCTGCCTTGATACCGTTTTCAGTATCGTCCACGCGAATCCGCAATTGCCTGAGCGGCTCAACGACATCGATAGATATGGGGCCCACTTCCAAATCAAGGCGTTCAAAATGCATCACCTTGGACGCATGAACATTGTGCTGAACGCCATCAACAATCACCGAAAAGGAGGCATCCATAATGTTGAGATGCGGATACACGCCAAAAGCGAGAGCAAAGTAATTCTCTCCATCCATGCCATAACCGTTGAAGAAATAACGATCATAGAAATTCCGGTCGGTACCCGAAAAAGCAATCGGTTCTGCGGTTTGGTGGATTGGATAATCGTCTGCTTTGGTCAGCATGTTCTTTCCTTATGTGCCACATCCCTCGATGCATTATTCGTGATGGCACCACCAGCGTCAATCGCCACGCGCACTCAAGATGTTTTGACGATGCGGTTGCGCAACAATCCGATCCCTTCGACTTCCAATTCAACAACATCACCGGGTGATAAAAACCGCTTACTTTCCAATCCACAACCGTTACCCACCGTGCCTGATCCCAATACTTCACCGGGATAAAGCGTTTCAGATTGGCTGACATGGGCAATCATTGCTTCAAACGTGTGGTGAATTGTCCCGGAATTACCGCGCGACCATTCTTCACCGTTCACGCGCGCCACCATGGTAAGGTCATAGGGGTCAATGTCATCGGCGGTAACAATGCATGGCCCCAACACATTGCCGGTGTCGAAATCTTTGCCCTTCGCAGGACCTAACTGCCCGGCCATTTCTTTTGTCTGTGCATCTCGCGCACTGAAATCGTTGAAGATCGTATAGCCGAATATATGGTCCTTGGCGTTACTCGCAGAGATGTCTTTGCCTTTACTTCCAATGACAGCAGCCATCTCGAGTTCGTAATCCATCAGGTTACTGTATGACGGCCAAAGAACATCTGTTTCCGTTCCC
>JAJFIN010000354.1 GCA_021774955.1 Alphaproteobacteria bacterium
TCTTCGAGAAATGTCGAGATAGCAATAGTTTCAAGCGGGCGACTAGGAACGAAAGCTGGTGGATCACCAGCTATTGCTTGAACGTAATTTGACCTGACCAAGTTATCAACACACTTTTCCAATGCCAACCACGGCACACCAAGATATGCCGCAAGAGCATCGCGCGTCCATGCTACGCGTCCTTCATAAAAATGCCGCCCAATCAATGCCATCGTTCGCAACGCGAGGTATTCCTTTTGCTCAAGGCTAAGCTCAAGATCGAGAGGTTTTTCAACTATGTAGTCTGGATACTGAAATAGATAACACGCTTTAGATCCAAGAAGGACGATAAGCCAGCTTGAGAAAATCCAGAGCATGAATAACACGAGGCTTGCAAAGGCAGAATAAATGGCCGGGTAACGACCTGACGAGACCACAAGCATTGAAAATATAAACCCGACAAGCAACCAAGCTAACGCCGACAAAAATGCGGCTAGTAAAGCCGGTCGAAAACGGATGCGCGCGTTCGGCATAAAAAGGAACAAGAAGCCAAAACCAGATATTGCCAATACAAACGATAACAGCCGTCCTGATTCATTGATCAATGAGCCGAGGACTGGAATATTTTCAACAGCAGATGTGAACCCGGCAAAAGGTAATCCAGCCACCAACGCGATCGCTGAAAATCCTATGATTGGGCCAAACATAATCATGAGCGCGTAAGTTCTAAATCGCTGCACAAGGGTGCGTCCTACACGAACGTGCCATACTTCGTTCAAAGCAGTTTCAACTGTTTGAAGTGTCGACACAGAGGTGGCAATTAGAAATATCAAGCCAACAACGCCAAATCCCTCTAATTGGATTGAGCTCACAGATTCAAGAACGTAGTCAACAACCTCAATTCCTTGATCCCCCAAAGGCTCGACCAACGACAAAAGCACATCGCGAAGTCTGTTGTGGATGCCGAACGAACGCAGGATTGAGAATGCAAAAGCTAACGACGGAATGATCGAAAGAAGGGTTAGGTAAACCAGGCCCATAGCGCGTAGCCTGATTGATCGATCAAACAAATCTCGGGTGAGCGCAAAACATACGCGCAACATTTGAATCAGCGTTTTCGTGGCCGGATTGCTATCCAAAAATTGGTTATCCCAAAGAAAGCGGCGAAGAAAGTTTAGATACTGACCAACGGCCGTCATGTCTTTCCTTTCAAGAACTTGAAATCTCACTCAGCTGTGAAAACGAGAAGCAGAATGCGAAGGCATTACCTTGTGATTTGCCTTCGAGTGAGAGTAACTGTGCTAACGAAATAATCAACTAATCTCAATGGGCGTAGATGTGGGAGAAATGCAAAAGCTTTTCCATTGGATTGGTTAGGAATTTGAATTTAGTTAGGTACACGTGCCCGAGAATCGCTGAAATAGTTTAGAAAGAATTGCCTGATATGATCAAAAGATGATGAATAGAGCCATTTTGTAGTGCCACATTCAATATATACCCAACCATGTATGAGGGGAATCATGGATAGAGATAAACTCTCTCGGATACAAACTCTTCTTGCTCAAGTTAATGGCGAGCAAGTCGCTCAGCTAGTCACAGCTGTGGAAATTGATAGATTGTCCGGGAGCGGAGAACTTCCCTACGAAACTATCTTGGATACCCTCCGCCCAATTATTCGTGAAAAAGGAGCTGGCACTCGTGTAGCAACGCCGCAGAGATTGTTTTGCTCAGTATTTGAAGATCTCCTTCAAGCGGTCCCTCGGGCGGGAAAACAAGAAGGTAGAATTCAACGAGACTCTATTTCCCCGTTTTGGGATTGGCTGCGAACTGATTTGATTGCAGAAGTGCATCAGCAAAAAGTGCAAGAAATTTCAGACAGCATACTGGCTGGTGAAGACAACAAAATTCCAAACCTAGTTTTGGAGCTTCAAAAACATGCCGGTGCTGCAGCATTAAAAGTACTCAAAGGTGTTCGGAGTGACGAAGAAAAGTACAAAGCATTTGCAACTCGCTTCGAGAACCCAGGATTTATAACAGATTTTGAAGGGATGTCGGCTTGTCTGGAATCCGCAGACATTTTAGACAAACTACACAAAGCATTCCCCAGACCTGTAAAAAGTTTCACAGCAAGTGACCTTCCAGAAATCGAAAAAATTTATCACGAGATGCTCGAAAAACATCCTGAGCACACGTGGTCCGTTCTTCTAAGTTTGACGGGAAGGCTGATACATCCGTGGGAGATTTTTGCGACGTTGACGGCCATGTCCACGGATCCAGAAGAAAATGTTATTAGCGATGAAGATATCGCAATTGTTGGATTGCAGCTGGTGACGGATACAGAAGTGGTAGCCTCTTACTTCGACGAACTGGATGCGTCAAATTTGGATGCCGCGGAGTTCATCGAAAGCCTCGACTTTCTCGTTCGCATGATAGCGGGTCTGGAGCGTGGCTTTAAGCTTCGACCCAATAAAGAATGGGCGGAACGATTAGAGACTGCGAAGCTGCGCGTTGGAGAAGTCGTCGCAAACCTTCTCAAGGATTTGCCGGAAATGATATTTGAAGCGTTTCCTCAAGTTCCGTCCGACGCCGAAACGCGCGTACCTGATTTTAGCTCACAACCAAAACCAGGACTTGTTGATAGATCGCGAGTATTGTCACGAATGTTTGTCGAAATCGCGAAATTCACCGTCAGTGTTGGGTGCACAGACGGTTATTTCGCGGCCACGAAAGTCTTAAGGCGTACTTTTGAAGAATATAAAAGCGCTTTATCAGCGCAAATAGGCGTATGTACTGAAGGGAATCGCAGTAACGGGCGGGAATTCATTGAGTGTTTTGCATCGCTCGCGGAAGAGATACTGGGAGCTGAAGATGCCGCGTCTATTCGATCAATCGGTCAGGTCGGCAGCGCATCCGCTGCATAGTTAAAGAGTCTTTTGTCCTTGGATTGCTATCTGGACAAGCCAAAGAATATTCGATAAACAATTCGACCCTCATACCGAGAGCAATGTTGCATTGCTGTGGCGTGCGCTAAGCAGAGCCAAACGAATGCAAAGGAAAGCGCAATGATTGAGCCAATATTCGTTGGTGTCGATTTCGGCACCACGAACAGTGCCGTTGCAACCGTTAGCGAGCACGGTTTGCCTGAACTGATTCACTATGGAGACCCCCTGCAAAAAACCCTCCGATCAATCTTGTTCTTTGATGCAGAGGAACGAAATCCAGATCACAAGCCGCGTTATTCGGTTGGAACCGATGCAATCGAAGAAGCGCGTGACGTTTTAATGGAAGGCCGACTGGTTCAGTCCATCAAGTCATATCTCGCCAATAGTGAATTCAGCGGCACATCAATTTACAGCACCCGATATGCCATCGCTGATTTAGTAGCGTTGATTTTGGATAGACTACGCCAAGCAAGCGAGAAGCTGGATATTACCTGGCAAACGCCGATAATTGCTGGCCGACCCGCAAAATTTGTCGGGCGCGACGACGGGGAAACAGAAACTCTTGCGATGACAAGACTTCGAGATGCCTATCGATTTGCGGGATGGGGTGATGTCGAATTCGAATTCGAACCGGTTGCCGCCGCATACGCTTACGCCACTCGCCTGGATAAAGACGAGCTTGTGCTAATTGCCGACTTTGGTGGTGGAACAAGCGATTTTTGTATTCTTACTGTAGGTCCGAATCTAAAACATCAATCAGCAGAGCAATCAGCAATCATCGCTGTTGATGGTGTAGGTATTGCTGGTGATGCGTTTGATGCTCGTATCATCGAAAATTGCGTTGCTGCGAAACTTGGTCGAGATCTCGAGTACAAATCACCACTTGGAAAAAACTTACCTGTACCTTTGTGGATCTACGATCAGCTCAAAGCTTGGCACAGGCTATCGTTTATTAATAACAAGAAAACCCACGCTATTTTGGATGAGATTATAAAGGGGCTGGAACAACCAAATTCCGTTCGTGCGTTAAAAACACTAATTACAAAGAATTTGGGTTTTCAACTTTTCCTTGCTGTCGAGCATGTAAAAATGGCTCTTTCTGAAAACCCAAAAGCTGTCCTGCACGGGCAGATCGGAGAGCTACACCTAAATGATACGATTGTTCGATCTGACTTTAACAAGTGGATTCAGCCAGAGCTTCGACAGATAGAATCATGTGTTGACGATCTCCTCAAAAACAACAATATCGCTTGCGCAGATGTTCAAAAAGTTTTCATGACGGGTGGCTCATCTTTGCTGCCTGCCGTTCGAGAAATTTTTGAGCGGAGATTTGGAGCAGATAAGTTAAGAGGTGGTGAGGAGCTTACATCCGTTGCGACAGGATTAGCGCTGGTTGCGAGGGATCGTGCGACAATAAAGTGATCAATGACCGAAAGTGAAGAGATGTCAGATGGTGAGCGTGAGAATACTTCGCGAGATAACAAAAACGTTGAAGATGCGCGTCTGTTTTTTCCTTCCACTGCAAGAAATCGCGAGCCAATTTTTCAACTCCTTAGCCAATATCTAAAACCAGATGATCACGTCCTGGAGATAGGCAGCGGTAGCGGCGAGTTGGCAGTTCACCTATTGAGTAAAATTCCAGAGCTTACTTGGCAACCAAGCGATCCAGATCAAAGATCTCGAGATAGCATTGGCGCATGGCGTAATCATATGCATCTTTCAAACTTGCTCCCACCACTTGATTTGAACGCGCAGGATTCGCTCTCGAAAAATTTGAGTCAGCAGATATATGATGCAATTGTTTGCACCAATGTCATTCACATATCACCTTGGACCACTACAATCGGACTCATGAAAGCTGCGGGTAAGTTTGTCAGAGCGGGTGGTTTTTTGTATTTATATGGGCCCTTCAAAAAGAGCAATCAGCATACTGCGGAATCCAATCGCGCATTTGATGAAAGTTTGCGTGAGCGAGATCCATCATGGGGCATCCGTGATGTTTCTGATGTAGAAAGTGAAGCGGCCAATTATGGGCTCTGCCTGGAGAAAGTTCATGACATGCCTGCGAACAATTTTTCACTTATCTTTCGAAAAGAACTCTAGATGAAAATCCAGAACAAAAGCTGGACCGTATGGGCGATGGTAATTCTATTTCCAGCCGTGGCGGTTGGGTTTTACCTCATTTTGAATCCAGCTCAACAGAGTGTGGATGTCGAACCAAGCACTTATGAGCCAAAAATTTGCCAAACGACAGACGATCCAGATCTGAGAGCGTTGGCAGATAAACTGGTGGACGCCTTGCGTGAAAAACCTGGTGATGTGAAGGGGTGGGAACTCCTTGCCAAAACAAACTTCTCCCTCGGTTGTTATATAGAAAGTGCTGAAACCTATGCAGCTCTGATCGACTTGGACAAACCAACTGGTGAGCGATTGGCAAGTCTAGGTGAAGCAATTGTGCTGACCAATGATGGTGTTGTGACGGACTGGGCTCTGGCAGCCTTTAATGAAGCCTTGGTCATGGATGCCACGTCACCAATGGCTCGGTATTATGTAGGTCTTCGCCGGATCCAACAGGGTGAAACCAGACAAGCACTCGAAATCTGGTTGGACCTTCTCGAAGAGAGTACTAAAGACGCTCCGTATTTCGCAATGTTGGATGAACAGATTCAGCTAGGCCTCTCTCAACTTGCCGCCGATGTAAACACCCCGCTTGACCAAGATAAGAAATCACCGGGAAGCGATCGACTAACAACTGATCCACTAAGTGAACACGAGAGAGTGTCTCAAAATAATGAAATTGACAAATTGATCGCACACCTCAACAACGAGCCTACCAACTTTGAAGGATGGCAAAGACTTGTTCAGTCATACGCAGTATTGGGCCAAAAGGAGAGTGCGCGTGCAGCGTTAAGAGAGGCTGTGATGCTGTTTATGACCGACCCTCAAAAAATGCAGAGGTTAATGGATATTTCCCAAGAATTGGAGCTCCAGCCGCAGTTACCTGAGGTTGATACGGCACCTGATTCAGAATAATTGTTGAGTGATAGTGTTAAGCTGCGAGCAGGCGATCTAGCAAAGATTGGATTTGCTCTTTCGTGAGCGCGGCAGTCACTTTATCAGACTCACTCTGCAAACTTGAAGTCAAGCCCGATACCTCGTCACCGCCGCCCTGTTTGCACAATTGTTCCAATTGCAGTGCAAGATTTTGCATGCCAACAGCACCAATTTGGCCTGCGGTGCTTTTGATGTCATGAGCATGAGAGACGATGAGTTCAAGATCATCGTTTTTAAGCGCTTCAACGATTGCCTTTACGCGCTGAGTAGCGTCTTCGAGGCAAGTTGAAACTATTGTCGAAATCTGATCGCGGTCTAGTGCCGCAGCCAATGGTTCCAGAGCAGAGATATCAATCACCGAGTCGAAAGGTACTTCTTCCTGTTCGGCAGTATCCTGTTCAGAATTTTGTATGTCCGTCATCTTAACCCCATCCACCAGCACCCGAATAGTCATCGTAAAACCTACAAAATAGAGCTTGAACAATCGTTAACCACCAATAATGTTCAGCACTATTGAAGACTCATATGTTAGGATTTGAGGTAAGAAACGCGGCGTTCTGTCCGTTTGTCATTAACGTCTTTGACACTTAATATATCGCGTTCGCAATCATTCCATCTCGCTTCGTTGATATCATCAAAAAAATGAGCTTTCTAAGGAATATTTACCGCCGTGAAACGCAAAAACCGCCGCCTCGCTTTTATCATCTCTTCCGTAGGATTGTTGAGTATTGCCTCTCTTTTGGTGCTTTCTGCGTTGCGCGACTCGATTGTCTTCTTCTACACGCCGTCTGATCTCTTAAGCCGTGAAATTGAGCCCGATAAACCAATTCGTGTTGGCGGTCTTGTTGTGACAGGGTCTGTTGTCCATACCGAAGAAGGGCGCGTTGAATTCAAGATTACTGATACCGAAAACGCGGTGCAAATTCATTTCAACGGCTTGCTGCCTGACTTGTTTAGGGAAGGTCAAGGAGTTGTTGCTCAAGGTACCATGCTAGACACGGGTGATTTTGAAGCCTCCCAGGTTCTCGCCAAGCATGATGAAACTTATATGCCACCTGAAGTAGCTGAGGCTCTGAAAGAGAAAGGATATTGGCAGCAACAAGAGAACAAATAGACCACACCGGAAAAAGGTGATTGAGTCTAAAGGCGACGATTGAACCAAGAACATTAAGAATTGGTATGATCCAGGGTGCAATTCAGGATAGTCTGTACGCCACAAAATAGATCTCGTTCGCTCATTACACACAAATCATTTTCTACCAGATTCATTTTGCTCAGCCGATCATGTTGCTCCTGCAAATAGGGAACATGAATGAACCCTGCCAATTCTGGGCGCAATTGTTTTGGCAAGCACATAGTTCGATAGAACAGGTGGTTACATACATAAGCACCTGCATCATCTGAATATTCCACCGGAATCTCTGCACTGTCCAAGCTCTCGTATATTGCCAATAGCGGCAGGCCTGATGGCAACATGTTGGGCGACGAAGGATCAATATTTGATTTTTCAGGTTTGAAGCCAGAATTATCTGGTTGCCCAACTGAAAACTGGTTGCGGGCGACACATTCCAAGGTGAAGCCATTTGCCTTTGCGCTTAGCCCAAACTCAATCAGGATTCTAGGCCGAAGATGAACTAAGCATTCGCTTAGAAGGTCCCATGACTTTTCATACTCTGTTGGCAGGAGCAGACAATCGATCTCTGCCCCGCCAGGGAATTGAACCTCCCCAGATTGAAGCGCTTCGATGAGCACTTGAGTAGGGTTCTCCGGCGCGCCAGGAAAAAGCGTAAATCCCGTGATGAGAACTGTCTGTTTTTCCATACAAGTCCCAGATCGTGTGTCAAAGCCACGAGTCGGCGGCCGTTGAGTGGGGCATTCTAATGATAAACGCTCGCGCTGCAGCCGCTAAATGACACAAGGCTTATAATAATCATGTATATTATATGTTACTATATGATAAGCTATTGCCATCAAAGTCGTAGTACTGGATTGGGCGATTATGCGAGGATTTATTGATGTCGTCAGATGAACCAAACAAAAACAATTCAATTGATCCTTTTGATCCCGATCAGAGCTTTGGCTT
>JAJFIN010000355.1 GCA_021774955.1 Alphaproteobacteria bacterium
GCACGCCTAATCGTGAAAATGTAGAATTCTTCGCGACGTGTCATGACGCCAGTGAAGCTGGCTATCGCTCATGCCTTCGGTGCCATCCGGACCGGATCACCGAGCAGGTGGAATACCAGCATACGTGGCAATAGATCAGTCAAAAGCGCCTTTGACCGCACTGTTAACTGCGGAGCCCAGATTCTGGATCGGTCCAAGAGGTTTAATAGATTGACGCGTCTCGCTAATCACAGGTTTCCCTGACCACAACTTGTAGACGACGGTATTGTCATGGATAACAAACAAGGCCTCAGCCGACCAGCCGGTCAGTACCTCTGTCCGCTTGAAGTCAAACACGTCTAAGAACACATTTCCAACACGCTCTTTGTTGATGTGACCAGGCATGGCGAGATAACCAATACAAGCCGTCTGTGCACGAATGCAATTTTGTAGGGATTGATCAAGGTCTTCAATTCGAATGGATTCACGCGGCATGAAGCGTTCAATCAAATCGAGATAATTTAGAATTTCGATGTTTGGAATCTTGTGGTTATTAAATCCAATTTCGCCCAGCTGCTGCTGGCTCGTCGCATGATTTCGCACGGTTTGGAAGGCGGCAAACGTAGCTTCAAAACTAGGGAAGGGTGATTCGATCACTTCTGAAGATCTTGGAAGGACCTTCGCGCATCCATTCAGGAAGAGAACGCAGGCACCAATCATGAGCAAACGAACAGCCCATCGGCGTTCGGAATTTGATCCAATCAAATACTTGCCCTGCGGCAAGTTACTGCAGCAGCTCATCTTCACCAATGTCCCCAAATCCCCTCAACCCTTGCCGCAAGACTGTATGACAAACAATACTGGGATTGCAATCCATGATATTTACCATATTTTAACCATATGAACTTTGCGTTCAACGTGCTGCAACTTCGCAACAATATCTGAGACTTAGCCAGTTTGGATGCCCAAACTTTTTTAGATTTGGTCCGCAAATTCAGACAGGCAAATCTGTCTATATGCGCAATATCGTGTTTGCTAATCTAAGACATTTGGCTTTCCAGATGATTGACGGACGATGAAAATTATTGAGAGTTGCAAGCGCATGCATGCTCAATTGGGTCCAACGGGTCATTCAACGAATGTAAGATAGATCTCTATGGAAAAACTTGTTTACTTACTCCAAAAAAAATCGGCTCAAAACGCGGAAACGTTTGGAGATCAATTATTGAAGGAGGTCCCAAAGCATCTGTTACCCAATGCAGGCGTGCGCTGGTTGCGGGTCGGCATATCAGACAGCGAAGTAGACGAGGCAAAACCGCTACGACAAGAACAAAACCCGCCCGTGCCTGACGTATTGGTTACACTTGGTGTCGCAGACGATTATGATCGAGCGTCGATTGAAGCCGTGCTCGAAAAGCACACCGATTGTCTTATGGGCTATTTGGTTGCCGAAACCGAACCTCTAACCGAGGCCTCGAGAAAAGCTGTGTCAGGCGAGCGCACGCCGGGCATGTTACAAGTTGCCATGTTTTCAAAACCTTCAGCCCAATCTCACAGCACATTTTTAGATATTTGGCTCAAGAGCCACACCCAGATCGCCATCGATACTCAGTCGACTTTTGGCTACCGACAAAATGCCATCGTGCGTCCGCTGACGGAAAACGCGACGCCTTTTGACGCCATCGTCGAAGAGCATTTCCCTGAAGCGGCGATGACATCGCCGCATGTGTTTTTCGACGCGGAGGGTGATGAAGAGGTGTTTCAAAAACACCTCTTCATGATGATGGAAAGCTGCGTTCGCTTTATTGATTTTGAGACCATCAACGTTGTGCCGATGAGCGAATATACCTTCACAGCGTGAGGCGGGCCCAAACGGTCTTCGTTAGACCCATTTCTCACTTCCTCAGAAAATGCGCAGCATTTGTCTGTGGTCCAATGGCTGATCAGTTTTATATCAGGTCGGAAGGTTTCATCATGCGATGCACCGCGTTGGAGCTCCACACTTTCTATGCTCAATAGATCTGAGAGAAGCACGCTGACGCGTTTCCGGGGTGACAGCTGCGGAGAAGGTGTTTGTGGCCGACCCTTCGAGACGTGGGCTGGCGCCCACCCTCAGGGTGACGTCGAATAAAATAGAAGCGTCATGGTGAGGGCGGGCCCCCGATCTAGTCGAGGATAAACTCCACCCGTGTCTCGAACCATGGGCCGCGCGCACCTGCGTCACTCCGGCCACTTCGAGGACGGTCGGGCTTGCCCGGGCCTCTGCCGCGTACGCTGGGGCTTCCCCGCTCCCCTTCTCAACCATGGTAGCCCTTCGGGTGGTTGAGAAGGGGAGCGAGCTGCGGTGAACGGGCTAAGTGCTGTAAGATTCCCTCCACACCAAAGGTGTCATCCTGGACGTTACATGAGCCAAACCGGAGACTGGTTGCGAATGTTAGAGCCTGGATCCAACAAACGTTGCCGCTGATTTTCGACTGCAGACTTTGTTTTTACTGGATCCCGCGTCAAGCGCGGGATGACGTCTGTGCAAGAGGCGTATACGGAATATTATCAATCCATGCCCGAGCCTCTATAAAATATGGGGACATAATACCTATTTCTTGATAAGTGCTCCGAAACCCTTGAGACGATCCGCTCCGGTGAACACGCCAGCCACCCTCAACAAAAATTGGTATTATGTCCCCATATTTTCGGGGTGACATTTGTGGTGGTGGTGTTTGTGGCCGACCCTTCGAGACGTGGGCTGGCGCCCACCCTCAGGGTGACGTCGAATAAAATAGAAGCGTCATGGTGAGGGGCGCGTAGCGCCGTCTCGAACCATGGACCACACACGCCGTGCAAAAAAGCTCACCCCCGCAGCACGCCGCCGGTTGCCTTTTCGACCGCGGCAACCACCTTGTTCGAGATCTTCTCAAGATCATCATCTGTCAGTGTCTTATCGTGTGGTTGAAGCGTGATCATAATGGCGACGGATTTTTTATCGTCTTCAATACCTTTGCCTTCATAGAGGTCAAAGATGCTCACATCCTGGATAAGCTTTTTGTCGGCGCCCTTGGCGGCGCGCAGTATTTTTTCCGCAGGCACAGTTTTGTCCATCAGAAAAGCAAAATCTCGGGTCACCGCCATGAGGTCTGCGAGCTCAAGATTGCCTTTCGACTTTGTCGCCTTTTTCCGTGCGGCGGGAATGGCTGCGATATCTATCTCAAATCCAACGACCGGGCCTTTGATATCCATTTCTTTAAGAATACGCGGATGCAGTTCGCCAAAAAAGGCAAGTGCGTTTTTGGGACCGAGACGGAGGGTTCCAGATCGCCCCGGGTGATACCAATCAGGCGCATCTGTTGTGACCTGCACATTGGCCACTTGGGCACCACATTCCTTGAGGACGGAAAGTGCGTCTGATTTCGCGCTGAACACATTGGGTTCGCCGTGCTGGCCTTGCCAATGGCGCGGTGAAGCCCCGCGACGCACGCCGGTGACCTTGATTTCTTGGTCATCAGGCGCGTCACCGAGGTAAACCGGCCCGACTTCAAACAATTCGACTTGTTCAAACCCTCTATCGACATTGTGTTGCAGAGCCGTCAGGAGATTTGGATAAATCGATGGCCGCATGGCTGAAAGTTCTGAAGAAATTGGATTAGCTAGTTTCAAATTTTCAGCGCCACCACCGAAGAATTCAGCCCATGGCTGATGCGTGAAGGAATAGGTGACTGCTTCTTTCAGGCCGCGTGCAGCGCAGGCACGTCTGGCCCACAGAATTCGTTTTTGTTGCTCTGTAAGAACAGAATGCGTCACAACATCGTAGCGCGGTAAAGGTGTGAGAGGCAGTTTGTCAAAGCCAAAGATCCGAGCTGCTTCTTCCACTAAATCTGCTTCTTGGCTGACATCAGGCCGCCAGGTCGGCGCCGTGACTTGAAACATCTCCGCTGCTGTCTCAACGCTAAATCCAAGATCTACAAGGATTTGCTTGATTCCATCACGGGGAATGTCGAGGCCGGTCAATTTTTTGACGCGCTCAGGGCGAAAATCAACGTTGATCGGATCAAAACGCGTTTGCCCAGCATCGCAGACCGTAGAGGCTTCACCACCGCAAAGTTCAAGCACCATTTGGGTGGCCATGTCGAGCCCGGGTCGCACGAAATTGGGATCAACCCCGCGCTCAAAACGATAGCGTGCGTCTGACACGATGGTTGTTTTGCGCCCAGTTTGGGCTGTACGCAGGGGATCGAATAAGGCGCATTCGATAAACACATTATTTGTCTCTTCAATGCATCCTGTGTCTTCGCCGCCCATGATACCACCGAGCCCGAGCACGCCGGAATCATCAGCGATCACGCACATGGTCTCGTCGACTTCGTATTCTTTGCCATCAAGCGCCAGGAATTTCTCACCGCTCTCACCCATGCGAGCGTGGATCGCTCCGGTGAGTTTATCAAAATCATAAACGTGCAACGGTCGCGCCCGATCATAAGTGATGTAATTGGTAATATCAGCCAGCGCATTGATCGGCCGAAGCCCAATGGCTCTAAGCTGTTTTTGTAACCAGTCAGGGCTCGGAGCATTTTTGACATTGCGAACGAGGCGTCCAGCAAAGCGTACACATGCTTCTTCCGTTCCCTTGTTAAACTTCAACCTGATATTCATGGGGCAGTCAAACGAACCTTCGATGGGTTCAATGCTCTTTGAGCGCAGCTTGCCAAGACCAGCCGCTGCGAGATCGCGGGCAATGCCATCGATGCCGTTCCAGTCTGGGCGATTGGGGGTGACTTCGAAGTCAATAACCGGGTCATCGAGCCCCAATACTTCAGCGATTGGCGCACCAATGGGGGCATCTTCAGGCAGTTCGATGATACCGTCGTGCTCATCTGAAAATCCCATTTCCCGATCTGAGCACAACATGCCATTTGAGGTGACGCCACGGATCTTGCGTTTTTCAAGCATGAAATCGACATTCGGTGGCTGCGTGCCCACCGGGGCAAAGACACCCTTCAAACCCGTCCGGGCGTTCGGCGCCCCGCAGACGACCTCGAGGACTTCGCTGCCGGTGTCCACCTTGCACACACGCAGTTTGTCGGCGTCCGGGTGAGGGTGGGCCTCTTTGACATAGCCGACCGTGAACGGGGCGAACTTCTGCGCCGGATCATCGACCGATTCCACCTCAAGACCGATCATGGTCATGGCGTCGACAATCTCATCGAGCGTTGCTTTGGTGTCCAAATGCTCTTTGAGCCAGGAGAGCGAGAACTTCATCGCGACAACCCTCCGGCAAGCGTCGGCATGTCCAAAGGTCGGAAGCCATAATGATCAAGCCAGCGCACATCGGCGTCGAAGAACGGCCGTAAGTCGTTGATGCCGTATTTGAGCATGGCCAGGCGATCAATCCCCATGCCGAACGCAAAGCCCTGATAGACATCCGGATCGAGCCCGACATTTTTCAATACGTTCGGGTGAACCATGCCGCAGCCCAGGATTTCCATATATTTCGCGCCCGTGCCAAGGCGCTGTTCACCATTGACCACCTCATAGCCAATATCCATTTCCGCCGACGGTTCGGTGAACGGAAAAAAATGAGGGCGGAAACGATAATCAAGGCTATCGACTTCAAAGAACGCTTTAACGAACTCGACGAGGCATCCCTTCAGGTGACCCATATGGGTTTCTTTATCAATGACCAGGCCTTCAACCTGGTGAAACATCGGCGTGTGGGTCTGGTCGGAATCGCAACGAAATGTTCTTCCCGGCACGATAATCCTGATCGGCGGTTTGTTCGCCATCATATGCCGGATCTGTACAGGGCTCGTATGGGTGCGGAGGAGTTTACGAGAACCTGTTTCATCTTCTGGGAAGAAGAACGTATCGTGCATGTCTCGCGCCGGGTGTCCCTCAGGGAAATTGAGCGCCGTGAAGTTATGAAAATCATCTTCAATATCCGGGCCTTCCGCGATCGAAAAACCCATATCGGCAAAGATCTGCGTCATCTCCGCCATCACCTGGCTGACCGGATGGATGGACCCGTTCTGCTCGGGATAGGTCGGCAGCGTGACATCAACGCGTTCAGTCTCTAAGGCCGCGTCAAGGGCCGCATCGCTCAGGTTTTTTTGGCGCGCGGCGATAAGGTCAACAAGGCGCGTCTTCAAGCCATTGAGCGCTGGGCCAACGATCTGGCGTTCCTCCGGGCTCATCTTGCCAAGCGTTTTCAGCATTAAGCTGACCTGGCCTTTTTTGCCCAACATTTTGACCCGCAGATCTTCAAGACCGGCCTCATCGGCCGCGCGTTCAATTTGCCTGGTGAGATCCCCCTCAAGGGTTTCAATTTCCTGCTCAGTGGGTGCCGACATATTGTCCTCTTTGTGCATCGTCTATACGCCAAAAGCCCGGAAACAGTCTAGGGTCCAAACTCACAATTAAGGAGGTCATGGCGCAGACGATTTTTCCGCGTGACCAGGCGGGAGGGAGGCGAATAGTGGGACTATTTAACGACCGAGCAACGCAGTCACGCGGAAAAAACGTCGCGTCCTTTAGGATGGCGCTGGGCATGCGATGCGATACGTCGAAGAAGCTCACCGGGGAAGGACCCCGCTTTCGCTCCTTCTCCTATCGCCTCATCATGCCCAACGCCACCATGAGCCTCTTTAATTGTGAGTTTGGACCCTGCCTCCGGGTTCTGCCCTGATCGGGAAAGACAAAGAGCTTGGCTTTCAGTTAAGCGCGGCTTGCGCTTGCGTGACCAGGGCCTTGAAGGCCTCAGGCTCATGAACGGCGAGATCGGCGAGTACCTTGCGGTCGACCTCAACGCCCGAGAGGCTGAGACCGTTGATAAATCGGCCGTAGGTTAGCCCATGTTCGCGGGTCGCCGCATTGATCCGTTGGATCCACAGGCTGCGGAAATTCCGCTTGCGCACTTTGCGGTCGCGATAGGCATATTGCCCGGCTTTTTCAACCGCCTGATTGGCAACTCTGAAGGTATTTTTGCGCCGGCCATAATAGCCTTTTGCGCTTTTGATAATGTCGCGGTGACGTTTGTGGGTGGTCACTCCGCGTTTGACGCGTGCCATGGTTCTAAGCTCCTAAGAAAGAAATACGAGAAAAGGAATGGGAGGTTTTGCCGGGCCTTAGCCGTAGGGCAAAAACTTTTTAACGATCCGGGCATCTTGATCGCTCAAGATGGTCGTGCCGCGCTGATTGCGCAATTGGCGACGCGATCGTTTGATCATTCCGTGTTGCTTTCCAGCTTGGCCTGAACGGACTTTGCCGGTTCCCGTGAGCTTGAAGCGCTTCTTGGCGCCGCTCTTGGTCTTGAGTTTGGGCATTTTGCGTTTCCTTTAAATAGTGGTGGGCCAATACGCAGCCCATTTTCGCCTTATGAACCATCCTGGCAGCCCTAACTGGCCAGACAGCTCTTCTCTTCCGATGGCACGAAGGCCACCAGAGGCGCGGGTTATAGGTGAAAGCAGAGGGGAGCGCAAGGGCAGGATCTATTGTCCATATTGAGTACCCGTAAAGGGAAAACCCGACCTCCGAAGAAGCCGGGCTTGGGAACGTCGATCCCGCAAGGGCATGGGGCTAGTTGTCTCAGTGGGGGAGGATCGCTAACTAGCTTGGCGACGTCCTGGTAGTTAAAACGTGTCGGATTATGAAAATCCGTCGCGGTACCCAAATAAATCTCAAAACTTTGGTCGAATTGACTGAGATCAAGGCCAAGCCCGCCCACCTTTCATAGGTTTTGTTTCACCGATGGTTCGGCGTTGGGTTTCGTTGCC
>JAJFIN010000356.1 GCA_021774955.1 Alphaproteobacteria bacterium
TATGGAGTACAATCAATCCCCGGGCAATGCTTAAGCCCAAGCCGGTACCTTCGTATTGGCGGATCGTCGATACATCTATCTGGCTGAATTTATCAAACAGCTTGCTGATGTCTTCTTCCTTGACGCCGTTTTCACCAATGGTAACAGCTTCCAAAGAAAGTGTCTGGACGTTTAGCCGCAGACCCTTATTGCTTTCAGCCCCCCAAATAAGCGGCTGCCCGTGGACCGCGTGAAGCTGGGTTTCTTTGGCCGTTTTCTTGGCGGTAAAGTCATCGAACACGCCGTCATTGTAAACAATACAGTTTTGAAAAAGCTCAACAAAGGATGTCCCGCGATGGCTTTGCGCACGCGCTAATAGACCCGGCATGGTCTTTTGATCGGTATCAACAGCACGGGCAATAAAACGCGCACCCGCACCCAGAGCAAAGGCACACGGGCTAAGTGCCCGATCCACAGATCCATATGGTGTTGACGGAGATCGCGTGCCAATTTTTGATGTTGGCGAGTATTGGCCTTTGGTCAGACCATAAATTTCATTGTTGAACAGCAACAGATTGACATCAACATTGCGACGCAAAAGGTGCAGCAGGTGGTTTCCACCAATGGAAAGACCGTCGCCATCGCCCGTAACCACCCACACATCAAGGTCCGGATTTGCCAGCTTGATCCCTGTCGCAACAGCTGGCGCGCGGCCATGAATGGTGTGAAAGCCATAAGTTGCCAAATAATAGGGAAACCGCGAGGAACATCCGATACCGGAAACAAAGACAGTGTTTTCGGTTCTTGCTTCCATTTCAGCGAGGGTTTTTTGCACACCCTTCAAGATCGCATAATCGCCACAACCCGGACACCACCGCACTTCCTGATCAGAGGCATAGTCTTTGGCGCTGAGCTTTTCTGTTTTAACCGGAGCGTTCATTTCCGTCTTCCTTGTCTTCCGCCCTATTCAGCTGCCTGAGCGGGTACAATTTCGGTGACCGCGTCGTAGATTTCGGAAATCTTAAACGGCTGGCCAGAAACTTTGTTGAGTTGAACCACGTCAACCAAAAACTTATCACGCAGAGCTGTCGACAATTGACCGGTATTCATTTCCGGAACAATCACACAATCATAGCTCTTCAAAAGAGCGCCCAGATTCTTTGGGAAGGGATTCAGATAACGAATATGAATGTGGCTGACATCCATGCCGTTTGCTCGCGCCTTACGCACAGCTTGAGATATCGGTCCATAGGTCGACCCCCAACCGACAACTACAACTGCGCCACGCTCCGCACCCTGATCAACATCCTGCTCAGGAATATCATTGGCGATCCCAGATACTTTATTTGCCCGCACATCCGTCATCTTCTGATGATTGGCATCATCATAAGAAATATGGCCTGTATCAAATGACTTTTCGATACCGCCAATGCGGTGCTCACAACCCGGCGTACCAGGTTTAGCCCAAACGCGAGTCAAGGTATCTGGGTCACGGGTAAAGGGATTGAAGTCTCCCTCTTCACCTTCTGCGCGCGTTGCTTGCTTAACCGGGAACGGTTCAAGCGCTTCAACATCTGGCAGAAGCCATGGTTCAGCAGCATTTGCGATGTAGCCATCGGTGAGCAGCATCACCGGTGTCATATATTGGACTGCGATCCGCACCGCCTCAATCGCAACCTCAAAGCAATCGCCCGGCGACCGTGTAGCAATGACCGGCATCGGCGCGTCGCCATTACGACCATAAAGGGCTTGATAGAGATCTGATTGTTCCGTTTTCGTTGGCAACCCTGTCGAGGGACCGCCGCGCTGAGAATTGATAACGACCAGCGGCAGCTCAGTCGAGATCGCAAGACCAAGAGCCTCACCTTTAAGAGCAATGCCCGGTCCTGAACTAGACGTCACACCGATAGCACCTGCATAGGACGCACCAATGGCCGCGCAAATAGCAGCAATTTCATCTTCCGCCTGAAACGTCACGACATCGAACTCTTTCATGTTCGACAAGTGATGAAGGATCGGAGAGGCTGGCGTGATGGGGTAAGAGCCCAGCATCAAAGGAAGTTCGGCCAATTGCCCCCCGGCAACAAGCCCCCAAGAAAGTGATTGGCTGCCGGTCACCGTTCGGTAAAGGCCCGGCGCGTTGTGAGATTCCCCAATTTGATACCGCCGCAACCCAATGGACAGTTCAGCGGTTTCGCCAAAGGCATGGCCTGCGTTAAGAGCGGCAATGTTGGATTTACCAATATCCGGCTTGCTGGCGAATTTTTGTTCAAGCCAATCAATGACAGGCTGGCGTTTACGGCCAAACATCCACAGCGTCAAACCAAGGGTCCACATGTTTTTGGATCGCAACGCGTCTTTCTTGCCTAGGCCAAACTCTTTGACCGATTCAAGCGTAAACCGCGAAATATCAATCCGGATGGTCCGATACCCATCAAGAGAGCCATCTTCCAATGGGTTTTCTGCAAAGCCAGCCTTGGTGAGATTACCGGGCGTAAATGATCCGGCATCAAGGATGATCAGCCCGCCTTCTTTCATTAGCGGTAAATTGACCTTCAAGGCTGCTGGGTTCATGGCCACAAGCACATCTGGCGCATCGCCAGCGGTTAAGATGCGTTCAGAGCCGAAATTTATCTGATAGGCGGAGACCCCGAAGGTCGTCCCCACAGGCGCTCTAATTTCTGCAGGAAAATCAGGAAAAGTGGACAACCCCGACCCCGCAAGCGCCGTTGACGTGGCAAATTGCGTCCCCGTTAGCTGCATCCCGTCACCTGAATCACCGGCGAAACGAACGACCACTGATTCAAGCTCTTCCATTCCCCCGACCGGGTGACTGTTTTTTATGGAAACGCTCATTTTTTCACACTGTTACCAACCAAAACGTCATAGGACCATTAGCCCGCCGCTTGCAAGCGAAACCGTCAACGCAAATCGCTGTTACACATATTTTTGATGCGCATTACACAAAAACAACACTCTCAAGCCTAGCGCTAAGACCTTAAAGATCCCCCTACATCAATTCTCACACCTCAACTGTGGTCAAATTTTGGCCTGTGTATCCCAATTTGCAGATGGGCCTCGACAATCAGAGCATGGTCACACCGCCTGCTTGAATACGCAGCCAAATATTAGCAATGGAGGCTCAAATGGCCCTTCTAACCAATGATGATCCCGATCAGCATACGCGCTCACCGATCCTACGGTTTTTTGCTGTCGCACTCGACCCCCACGCCTATGGCGCTCTTCTCTACATGGTTCTCGCCCTCGCTTTGGGCATTGGCTATTTCGTCTGGGTAACTGTTGGCATTTCGCTTTCTATCGGGTTTATGATTCTCATCATCGGTATCCCGTTCGCACTCTTGTTTCTGATGTCGGTGCGCGCGTTATCATTCTTGGAAGCACACATTGTCCGCTTCTTACTTGGCGCTGACATTCCCCAGAGTGAGCCTATGTCGTTCGAAGACAGCCCGATTTGGGGACGCATCAAATATCTGCTTACGGATTATCACACTTGGACATCAGTGCTGTATCTGGCGTTCATGCTCGCATTAGGCGTGATCTATTTCTCCACAGCGGTGGTCGCCCTTTCACTCATAGCCGGATTGGCCGTCGGTCCCACTCTCCAAGCTTTTTTCGGGGAATCTTACATTCACATTGACACCGATTCACACGAAATGATTGCAACGTGGATCGAATCAACGAGCGCCTCACCTGTCGGAATGGTGCTCATGACTGTAGTCGGCATATTGCTCTTCTTTGTGACGCTTCATGCTGCCAAAGGGATCGGCTGGCTGCACAGCAGAATGGCTGAAAAATTACTGGTGCGGATTTAAAGCGCTTTCCGATCCAAACACGCGACTGTTGGGGAAACGCTCAACGGTCGACGGTCGACGTTTTCTATTCTAGCTCAGCGGCTGTTTCTTCTGGATTTGCTACACAGGACCAAGTTGCAACGACACATTCAGAATCAAATTTTTTGCATTCTCCCAAAGCAAAATATTCTGCTGCTGAACGATCTTCGCCCCAACCGGAGCCGTACGCTTTAGCACTGGTGGCCAAAGCCCCACAGGCATTCGCATACCAAACCAGCGCATGGCAATCGCCCGTGTCCGTCCGAGCAGTGCATTCCTGCACCGCACGCTTTTCCGCTTCAGCGCGAGACCGATAAGCCGAAGCATAACCATAGGCGCCGCCAAGGGGGGAATAGGCGATAGCCCCATACACATCGTCATTTTGTTTAGATTGTGCCCAGCCCGGTACAGCCAGCAAACATCCTATTATCAATATCAAAATGCCGGTAAATTTCCGCACACCTAACGCCCCAAACCCATGCATACCAGTCCCCACTGAAGTTACTAGCTTACCATAACACGGGCTTACGTTCGCGCAAGCCTAGCCCGCCGCTGAGCGCTCTGAGAATTCAATTTCTGTGGACGTTGGTAAACGATCGGCTGCAACGAAAAACCAAAAACAACACCCTCCGTCCGGATTACGCCTCACGCCAATTTCACCATTCATAAGTGTCACCAAGCGTTTGCAAATAGACAGCCCAAGACCGGTCCCTCCATATTGTCGGGTGGTTGATGAATCTGCTTGGGTAAAAGGTTCAAAAACTGATGCCGTTTTTTCTTCCGAGATTCCAATACCGGTATCAATGACCTCAAAATGCAAGCCCTGACGGCCAGCATGCGATACCTCCGAAATCACAACTCGGATGGAGCCGTGATCCGTAAATTTGGCCGCATTACCGATGAGGTTAATCAGGATTTGTCTTATGCGGGTTGGGTCGGCTGTATAGAGACCAATATTTGAATTGCTTTCATGTGAAAACAATAATCCTTTCTCATCAATCTTAGATTTAATAACTTTGTAGGCAGATTGGACCGCCTGAACCGGGTCAACATCGATTTTTTCGAGTTCGGTCATTTCCGCATCAAGCCGAGTAATATCCAAAATATCATCGATCACGGCACGCAGCGCGTGACCCGATTCCTCAATAATATCGAGTTGTTCGCGTTGCTTGTCGGTTAATTCAGAACGAGACAACAGGCCTGACATCCCCAAGAGACCATTCAGCGGCGTTCTGATTTCATGGCTCATCGTCGCTAGAAAGGCAGCCTTAGCCTGACCGGCCTGCTCTGCTGCAGCGCGCGCATTTTCAAGGCGGATACGTGCATCTTCACTGGCCGCCAGAAAACACACCGTTATGATGCAGGTATCTATAAGCACCAACACCGAAATCACCATCTCGATAACAAAGGCTTGTTGCTCCGTATAGGGATAATTGTAACTAAATAAGTTTAGCTCTCCCGCGACAGACACCGCGACAAAACAAAGCCCATAAAACACCGTCATGATGACGGCCCCACGAACACCAACCAAAAACCCTGCAGCGACTGGGGTAAGAAAAAGTAGCGAGACCATGGGGGCATCAAGGCCCCCGCGCATGATCATACCGGCTATGAAGGGAACACCTGAGGCCAGCAACAGGATCCAGCTCACCATCCCAACCGATTTGGTTAACCTCAGAAGAATGAGCGGCGATGAATAAATCACCACTGCGGCAATCATAATTATGCGGCCAAAGCCTTCTTCGATACCGGTAAGCGCAACATATATCGGAACTGGGGTGCCACAGAAAAAGGCAATAAAGCCAATGATTACGAGGACCCGAACACGCAATTGCAGCCAGTAATCGCCAGTACAATCGATCCCGCTTAAGGCTTCAATTCGAAGCCATAAATCGGCTGTATCGCCCTTCGGCCCAGCGTTCGGTTCGGTTGTATTAACGTACTCGCTCATGGGACCACCCATCCACCCTCAGAATGGGACTTATAATACCTGTAGAACGCTTAATAAAGTAATAGTACAACCTATGGATATTTACTTAAGCGAGCGGTCTATCAGCTGTACTTACTTGGCACTGAGACCCGGGCCAGTACCCCAGAATCAAAATGTCATCGCGGCGACGCAATGATCAAGCGCACAGACCTCGTTCAATTGGATTTACCATTGCTCTTTATACGGCCTAATATCAATTTCATGCGTCCAAGCACTCTTGGGTTGACAATGGAGCTGCCAATACGCTTCAGCGATATCATCCGGTTCCAACGAACCATTTTCACCCAAAGCATCAAGATATTCTTTGAAGCGACTACCCGCCATTTCTCCGTTGATCACACCATCAATAACAACATGACCAACATGGACGCCCTCTGGCCCGTATTCCCGCGCCAAGGCTTGCGCAAGGTTTCTCAATGCCGCTTTCGCTGAAGCGAAATGGGCAAAGTTACGCCGGCCACGTATCGATGCCGATGCGCCAGTAAACAAAAGAGATCCGCCGTCTCCCTTTTTGAGATGGGGAAGCGCCGCCTTGGCCGTATGAAAACCGCCAAAGCAACATACCCGCCAGAATGTTTCAAATTGCTCTGCGCTTAGCTCGTCAAATGGAATAATGGCATTGTTCCCAACATTATAAACAACCGCACCGATATCGCCCTGGCGTGCAGAAAAATCGAACAAAGCATCCATATCTTCTGCTTTCGTCGCATCTGCTGTACAAGGAACAATCTTACCGCCAACAGCGGATACTTCATCCACAATCAACTCAAGCTTCTCGCTCGATCTCCCCGACACAACCACTTCCATATCACCGCGGGCGAACCGACGCGCGAGTGCCGCGCCCAATCCATTTGACGCTCCAACACCAAGTATCACTGCAACTGGTTTCATGACCTAATTCCCTCCGGTTTGGTAGAGGCTCTTTATTTCATCCGATCGCGAAAAAGTCTTCAGTCTAGGGCTTTAACTGTGACGGTGACCAAGTTTGACCTACTTGTGTTGGGTATACTTTAGAGCCGGGAGATAGCCAATTCAGGCATGAGCATTGCGACCATCAAGGCGAGGGCAATGACTGCAAAAAAAGAACCCAGAGGGACGTTAGCACGCCACGCGCCTGTCATTATGAGAGCGATAACCGCGCCGGCATTTGAAACCAACCCCATCGTTGTTACGCCCCAAGGAAATTCAACATGAGCAATATAGAAAAATCCAGAAGCATAACCGACAAGCAGCGCCAGAACGGCAACGCCGTATAGACGAAAAAGCGTAGGGCTTAGCGCCGTGACTCCAAAAGATTTTTCCAATCTACTGGAAGACGCTATGAGAAGCGGCACCACCACAAACAAGAGTGTGACGCCTATTTTTGCAAGAAGAACGAGGGTCAAGGGGGTCATATCTAAGTTTCCTTTTTGAACTTAGCCTAAAATGCCCTATCTGTGTTCATATGTCAAACTCAGCTAAAAATAATGTCGGGAAACGAACCCGCGCCCTTGTCCCAACAGACCAATGCGGTATGGCGCAAGCCATCGAAATACTGGGAGATAAGTGGACATTGTACCTTCTACGCGAAGCCTTTTATGGCGTTACGCGCTTCGATGACATGCGAGAAGATCTGAAAGCCCCGAGAGCCATACTCAGTCAGCGCTTAACACAGATGGTCAATGACGGCATTTTGGAGCGGTGTCCTTATCGCGAACCTGGCGCTCGAACGCGAGACGCCTATGTCTTGACCGCAGCCGGTAGGGAATTGGCGCTTGTTGTCATCGCCATCATGCAATGGGGGGATCGCCACCTGCTTGAAGATGTCAACCCACTTAAAATTGTTGATAAAAAAACCGGAAAACCCGTGACAATTTCCTTAGTTTCTGAGACTGGTAGACCTGTTCCACTCGACCGGATAAAGGCGATTGTTCGTGAACAAACTAAGTAGCGGCAGGAGCTAAACAATAAGACATCCTTGAGCTTCGAACCGAAATTTGTCTAAAGCTAACCTCAATTGCCTGCCACACCTCCACCAGATTCTGTTAATTCTGACCTCTACCAACATCTAATTTTTGATCAAAAATACCAGATTTAGATCAATCTGCCGCTCACTTTAGAGCCTCAAATAAAAAAGTTTTACCTGGAAACGCGGGTGTTAAGGCTCAAACCCCGCGGTTTAACTCAATATGCAGCACACAGATTAACCTAAAAATGTGTTAACCACGTTTGTTAAAATCCTGTAAATATATTTTCCCATAATATCCGTCCAGACTTAGGTCACGAATGTTTAAAACCGTTTGGATTCGGATATGACAGAACTTTCACGCCGAAAAAGTGTTCTCGCTGGAGCCGTCCTCGCTCTGACACCGATTACCGTGTCGGCGCAAGAGGTTACCTCCACTGAACCCGCACCGCTGGAGGTAAGACTTCAGCCACATTATGGCGACATCAATCCATTCTACGGGGATATCAATCCATTCTATGGCGACATCAATGCCTTCTGGGGTGACATTTCCCCTTTCTATGGCGACATCAACCCATTCTACGGTGACCTCAATCCCTTCTATGGCGATATTTCACCTTTCTGGGGCGACATCAGCCCATTCTGGGGCGATATCTCTCCTTTCTACGGCGATATCAACGCCTTCTGGGGTGACATTTCCC
>JAJFIN010000357.1 GCA_021774955.1 Alphaproteobacteria bacterium
TGCGACACAGAATATCTATTCTGCCGGCACTGTAGACCAAATTCCGAAAGAGCTCGCGTGTGGATATCTTTATGGTCATTGGTGGTCAATTCCAGTGCCGGACATTGATCGCTGTGACTATCTCGTTGTCCTTGGCGCCAATCCCATGGTTTCCAATGGTAGTCTTTGGATGGTGCCAGATTTTCGCGGTCGCGCGCGAGAGCTGCAACAACGCGGCGGGAAGATCGTTACGCTTGATCCGAGAAAAACCGAAACAGCCAAAGCATCAGATCGGCATCATTTTATTCGGCCGGGATCTGACGCTGTATTTTTACTTGGCCTTTTGAATGAGTTTTTTGCACAAGGCGCGCACCCCGCAACCCATCTGATAGATCACCTATCAGGTTGGCAAGAAATTGAACGAATGGCGAACCAATTTCCGCCTGAGAGAATATCTAAATTTTGTGGCATAGAAGCGCACGACATCTCACAGATAGCGAATGAACTTCTGGAAAATGACAAAGCTGCGTTGTACGGACGTTGCGGCACAACAATGCAACAATTTGGAACTCTCACAAGCTGGCTTATTGAGCTTGTAAATATTGTTGCGGGAAACTTGGATCGCTCTGGTGGCACCATGTTTGCGAAACCGCCTGCATTTTCTCAAACAACGAGAGGAATTTCTGGAAAAGGTCCGGGCATCACTCCCGGTATTCGTCACAGTCGGGTGCGAGAATATCCAGATATGAGAGGTGAGTTTCCGATCTCGACGCTTGCTGAAGAAATCGAAACAGCAGGTGAAAACCAGGTTAAAGCACTGATCACTTTGGCGGGAAATCCGGTTCGAAGTGCGCCCAATTCGGCTAGATTAGCCAAAGCGCTGTCTTCGCTGGAGTTTATGTTGTCCATTGATATTTATCTTAACGAGACGACGAAATACGCTGATGTCATCCTTCCGAGTGCAAGCCATTTTGAGCGAGAACATTATGATTTTTTCCTTGGAAACTTCTCTACCAGAAATGTTGCGCGGTATTCCCCGCCTCTGCTTGATCGAAAAGAAGATCAACCCAGTGATTGGGAGATCGTGTTGCAACTTGCTTCAATAATTTCTGGGTTAGGCACTTTGGATGAAGCTAGTCTTAAGCTCACGGAAGACCATGTAATTTCTGGTGCGATTGATCTTGCCACAATGGACGGCGGTCCCTTGGAGAAAATTGATATAGAAACCATCATCGCCGCCTTGAAAAAGAATTCGGGTGTTTCCCGTATGCTTGACCTGGAACTCAGAATGGGTCCTTATGGCGACATGTTCGGCGCTTGCCCCAGCGGTCTCAATTTGGGCAGTTTGATGGAGCATCCCGAAGGCATAGATCTGGGTGCGCTGCAACCAAGGCTTCCAGAGATACTCCGCACACCAAGTGGGAAAATAGAAATGGCGCCTCGAGCACTTTGTGCAGAAGTTGAGAAAGTTGCAGCTCAAGTAGAATCGGAAAGAGGCACGAACTTAAAACTTATTGGTCGAAGAGATGTGCGTTCTAACAATTCTTGGCTTCACAATCTGCCGGTTCTCGCCAAGGGGCCGGAGCGTTGTACGCTGCAAATTAATCCCGATGACGCCGCAACACTCAAGATCGCAGATGGCGATCAAGCTGAAGTCACAAGCAATATAAGCAGGGTCATAGCTATTGTTGAAATTTGCAGTGATATGATGAGTGGGGTCGTGAGCCTTCCCCATGGTTGGGGTCACGACGAACCCGACACAAAACTTTCAATCGCTGGTGCACGACCGGGCGTCAACTATAACAGGCTTGCCGACGACAAATTTCTCGACGGGCCTTCAGGGACGGCAGCGCTTAACGGCATTCCTGTAGAGATCCGGAAGTTTGATCTCGAGCGGTGATGTTGAAGCGGCGCTCTCGGCGATCTAGGAGCCAATTTTCTGGCGGTTTTGTGGGGTTAATACAGAAAAGAGGCGGGCGCGGGATGATTGAAATTGTGCCAGATGAAGGTTGATATCTCGAGAGTTGTTTCGCGAACACCTCTTTGATAGACATCCGCCTTACGATCCGGAGAAGAAGCAAAAAAACCGCCCGGTGTGATTTTAGTATACTAAGGATGGCTATGTTTGATCGGGCCCAAGTTATTCACTCAGCATTTTCTGAACGCGTGCGCGCTCAGGACTTTCCTACCAGCGATATTAGCTTACGTCTTTCAGATGTTGGGTTAACCGGTCCAGAACTAGTCGACCTGTTTGAAAGCCAGGTCATGAGCCGTCACTTAGATTTCGTTTCCCGGCGACTGAAAGGTGAAAGCTTCTACACAATTGGTAGTGCTGGCCATGAGGGTAATGCTGTTCTTGGTAAGGTGTTTCGCGTGAGCGATATGGCCTTCCTTCATTACCGCAGTGGTGCTTTGCTGGTTCAACGAAACAAGCAAATACCAGGTAGCACACCTCTCTATGACATGATGCTGTCTTTTGTCGCCTCAAGCGAGGATCCAGTTTCAGGTGGGCGGCATAAAGTCCTTGGTGGCAAAGATACCTTAGTCCCACCGCAGACGAGCACCATAGCGTCTCATTTACCCAAGGCGGTCGGCGCAGCGCATTCTATCGGTACCGCGCGCAAGTTAAACAAGATCGATGCGGTGATGCCTCACGATGCGATCATCCTTTGTAATTTTGGCGATGCCTCGGCCAATCATTCGACGACCCAAGGCGCAATCAACACGGCGTGCTGGACATCTTATCAAAACTCACCGATGCCAATTGTGTTCATCTGCGAAGATAACGGCATTGGCATCTCGGTTCGAACGCCAAAGGGATGGGTCGCAGCGAATTTTGCAAATCGACCCGGGCTTGAATATATGGCTTGCGATGGTTTGAATTTACTCGACACTCATCACGCTGCTTCAAAGGCAGTTGCCTTCGCGCGCCAAAAACGCAAACCCGTATTTCTTCATATGCGCACGGTTCGTTTGATGGGCCATGCGGGATCGGATGTCGAAGCAAATTACCGCGATCAAAAACAAATTGAGGCGACAGAGGCGCAAGACCCGCTGCTCCATACCGCGCGCATTCTTGTGGAAAACGAAATTCTCAATCCATCGGAGATTGTTGATCTCTATGAAGAAATAGAAACGCGCGTGACACGTGTGGCTCAACAAGCAATCACACGGCCTAAGCTGACAACTCCCGAAGCAGTTATGGCATCGATTATTCCACCCCGACGAGACTTGCCAGCTTCAGCACCAGCTTCTCACCAAGCGCGGACCAAACTATTTCAAAAAGAACAGCGTTTGCTCGAGCAACCCCAACATCTTGCGCGCCAGATCAATCTGGCCCTTGCAGACATCATGTTACAATATGAAGATACGTCGGTTTTTGGTGAAGATGTTGGTGCCAAAGGTGGTGTTTATAGTGCCACAACCGGACTGCAAAAAAAATTCGGTCCAGCTCGTGTTATCGACACTTTGTTAGACGAGCAATCGATTCTCGGGCTAGCAATCGGTCTTGCTCACAACGGATTCATTCCAATTCCCGAAATACAGTTCTTAGCTTATGTTCACAATGCGGAAGATCAAATCCGCGGTGAAGCAGCCACACTTCCGTTTTTCTCTGATGGTCAATTCACCAACCCGATGCTGATCCGCATTGCCGGTCTGGCCTATCAAAAAGGGTTTGGCGGGCATTTCCACAATGATAATTCGATCAGTGTTTTTCGGGATATACCGGGCATAATTGTCGCTTGCCCGTCAAACGGGGCGGACGCCGCGGAGATGTTGCGAACCTGCATTCGCCTGGTTCGCGATGAGCAACGCGTCGTAGTTTTTATCGAGCCCATCGCGCTTTACTTCACAGCCGATCTCCATAAAGAAGGCGACAACGAATGGCTTTCCGTTTACACCCCACCATCGGATACAGAAGAAATTCCGTTTGGCGTGCCCGGGTTTTATGGAGACGGAAAAAATCTATGTATCGTCACCTACGGCAATGGATATTATTTGAGCCGCAAGGCTGCCAAAATATTGTCAGACCAGCACAACGTGCAAGCCCGGATAGTCGATTTACGGTGGCTATCTCCCATAGATGAGCAACAAATTCTGAATGCTGTGAACTCTTGCGACGCGGTATTGGTGGTTGATGAATGTCGTCGCACCGGCTCGGTGAGCGAGCAACTCATGACGCTATTTGTTGAAAATGACATTGCCACCGCCGTGAGTAGGGTGACGGCTTATGATTCCTTTATCCCTCTCGGTGCCGCCGCCTACCAAGTCCTGCCCTCTGTCGAAGGCATTGTAGAGCGTGCGCTTCTTCTTACCGGTTCGACCTCAAGCAATATTGTGAGAATAGGCGCAGAATGAAACAAACAGCGCTTGTCATCTGTCCCGGTCGCGGCACTTACAATAAATCTGAGCTTGGCTATCTGAAACACCACCACAGTGACAAGGGCGGTTTTGTTGGCGAGCTTGATCAGTTACGGACAAAAGCCGGACAGGTTCCGATAAGTGAATTGGATGGTTCCGATACCTTTCGTGCTAACATACATACGACCGGCGATAACGCGTCACTGCTCATCTATGCCTGCGCTCTGGCAGACTTCGCAGACATAAATCGTGAAGCATTCGACATTATTGCCGTCACCGGAAATTCCATGGGTTGGTATTTGGCGTTGGCCTGCTCCAGCGCCCTGAGTTTGGAAAACGCAGGCCAGGTGGTCAACACTATGGGCACGATGATGCATGAGATCGGGGTCGGTGGTCAGGTCGTTTATCCGCTCGTCGATGACCAATGGCGCATCGATACGAAGAACTTAAAAGTCGTTGAGGAGACCTTGGATGAGGCAACTGCGTCCGGCCATATGGTATCCATTTCGATTGACCTTGGGGGCATTATTGTTTTTGCCGGTGATGAACCGGGTATAGAGTTTCTGATGGACAAACTTCCCGATCTTGATCGTTTTCCGATGCGGCTTGCAAATCACGCAGCGTTTCACAGTCCCTTGCTTGACCATGTTTCCGCCCGCGCTTTGGCAGAGATGTCTCGCAAACTGTTTCAGCCCAACCATATTCCGATGATCGACGGGCGTGGCCACGTTTGGTCACCCTATGCAACGGATCTCGAAGCACTTCATGCCTATACCTTCGGCCATCAAATTACCCAAATCTATGATTTCTCGTCAGCCGTTGAGGTAGGGATCAAAGAGTTTGCACCTGACCGCATCATTGTGCTCGGACCGGGCTCAACACTAGGCGCGCCTGTAGCGCAAGAATTAGTCAAGCATCAATGGTGTGGGTTATCCTGTAAGGATGATTTCATAGAGCGCCAGAAAACTGACCCACTCATTTTGAGCATGGGCATGGGTGACCAGCGAGATATTGTGTGTAAAAGTCGCAGATAGAATCTCTAAGGCGAATACCGCTGGGTTAATCGTCAGTCTGTTAAGAAAATCAGTATATTCTGGTGCTTGTCTAGATGGTTGCCATGCCTCTCACCTATCTCGAACTTAGCAATATTGAAAGGGAATAGCCGTGTGTGGAATTTTCGGTATTGCCTATCGTGATGCAGGGCTCAGTCCCGATGAGGCACGTTTGACCGAGTCTGCAAAATCTCTTGACCACCGCGGTCCAGATGACCGTTCGATATATGCGGGTGCAGGTTTTGGCTTTGCGCACACGCGACTTTCCTTTGTCGATATTGATGCCAGGAGTGATCAACCGTTTTGGGATGAAAGTCGAAGATACGTCATTGTTTTCAACGGAGAGATTTATAATTTCAGGGAGCTGAAAGCAGACCTCGAAAATCGCGGGGTGAAATTTCGAACCACATCGGATACGGAGGTTTTACTCCTTGCCTTGATCCATGACGGTGCAGAAAGCGTACTTCCTCGCTTAGAGGGCATGTTTGGGTTCGGGTTTTATGACACTCAAACGCGTACATTGGTTGTGGCCCGAGATCGCTTTGGCATGAAACCTCTCTATTATTTTGGTGATGGTGAGCGCTTCATGTTCGGCTCTGAAATCAAGTCAATGCGTCCCTGGCAGGATTTCGATCTCGACCGCTTTACCGTCGCGTCTTATATTCTCAAGCACGGCGGACCAATAAAGGGATTTACGTTTTACCAAGGTATCAAGGCATTAACCCCAGGATCGATGATCCGTATAGGACCCGATGGCAGAGAAGAGCACAGGGATTTCTTTACGCTCAACGATTTTCTGGATGTCGACCATATGCATGCGCTTGAACAAATGAGCGCAAATGAAATTGTTGATCTGATGGACGCAAAACTGTCTGAGAGCGTCAGCAAGCATATGTTTGCCGATGTGCCAGTAGGTGCGTTTTGTAGCGGTGGTGTTGATTCATCCCTTCTCATGGCGATG
>JAJFIN010000358.1 GCA_021774955.1 Alphaproteobacteria bacterium
TGAGATGGCGCAGTATCGACACCAATGATCGCGCGACCGTTCGGCTTAAGGTAATTGAACACCGTCTTCTTGGCCGCAATATACCCGTCCATCCCACCATGTCGCTCTAGATGGTCCGGGGTTATATTAAGCAAGATCGCTGTATCAACCTTCAAATTCTGAGTTAAATCAATTTGATACGATGACAATTCAAGAACATAGGTCAGTCCATTCTCTGGTGGGTCGAGATCTAAAACTGGCCGTCCGATATTTCCGCCCATTTGAACCGAGCGTCCCGCACACTTTAACAAATGAGAGGTCAAGGCCGTGGTTGTTGACTTTCCGTTTGTCCCCGTAATGACGATAACATTCGTGTCGCAGTCTGATTGATTAAGTACACGTGCAAAAAGCTCAATATCTCCAACAATCTCAACCTTCGCCTCGCGTGCCATGCGGACAATTTCGTGCGGTTCCGGATGGTGTAATGGAACGCCCGGACTAAGAACCAAAAGTTCAAGACTCATCCAATTCCAACCTGAGGGATGCATAATAAGCGCACCGAAATCCGCGGCATCGTTTCGCGATTGCTCTCCGTCGTCCCACGCAACAACGGAAGCACCACCTTCAACCAGCGAACGGATCACAGAAATCCCCGTGCGCCCTAGCCCATAGACGGCGACCTGCTTGTCTTTGTAATCACCAACGACTATCAACCCTACCCCCTAGAAATTATCTCAGCTTGAGACTTGAAAGACCAACCAACGCCAAAATGACCGAGATGATCCAAAATCGGATCACGATGGTTGGTTCTGCCCAGCCCAATTGTTCGAAATGATGATGAATGGGAGCCATACGAAACACACGCTTCCCGGTTAGCTTAAAAGACGCAACTTGAACAATTACGGATACCGCCTCAAAGACAAAAAGACCACCAATGATAGCAAGGACCAATTCATGTTTAGTCACGACACTGATGGCTCCTAAAGCACCACCAAGTGATAATGAACCCGTATCGCCCATAAACACCATAGCTGGCGGCGCATTGTACCACAGGAAACCCAAACCAGCCCCAACCATGGCACCCGCTATGACCGCTAATTCTCCCGTACCTGGAACAAAGTTAATCTGCAGGTAACCCGAAAAAACAGCATTTCCCACAAGATAAGAAATGAGCGCAAAACTCGCAGCGGCGACCATAACCGGCACGATCGCCAATCCATCAAGCCCATCGGTTAGATTGACCGCATTTGAAGCCCCAACGATCACGAAGGCGCCGAACAACACAAAAACCCAGCCAAGATTTAACAGAACGTCCTTCAAAAACGGAATAGACAACGAAGTGTTCAACGGTGTCGTGGTCACAACTGCAACCCAATAAACTGCGATGCCCGCGACAGCAAATTCCAACAACAAGCGCATACGTCCGGAAAGTCCTGCCGATGACTTTCTCATGACCTTGGAATAATCGTCGGCAAATCCAATCGCTCCAAAACTACCCGTTACAAACAGCACTACCCAAACGTAAGGGTTTCGAAGGTCTGCCCAAAGTAATGTCCCCAAGAACAAGGCAATCAACATCAACAAACCACCCATGGTCGGCGTGCCTTGTTTCTCAACAATGTGGCTTTGAGGTCCATCTTCGCGAATAGGCTGGCCCTCTGCTTGTTTGCTTTTCAACCAGTCGATAAAGCGTTGGCCAAATAGAAAGCAAATTAGAAGAGCGGTTACGATCGATCCACCCGTTCTGAAAGTCAGATAGCGAAAAACATTGAAAATCTGAATGTCGTCACTGAGCGGATAAAGAAAATGATACAACATCTATTGATATTCCTTGCTCAGCTTTTCTCGATCTAACTCGAGCAGCGTTGATACGAGTGGTGCCATATTTGTGCCCAACGAACCTTTGACCATGACCACATCACCATCGCTGACGACGGCACGTAGAGGCTCAATTAACTCAGAGGAAGCTTCCGCATAACCACCCAATCGCTTTGGATCAATAGTTTCTTTAAGGCGCACCATATGAGGCCCACAACAAAAGACCTGATCGATTTCTAATTCCTCAATTATACACGACAGATCTTGGTGTAACTGATCCGATTTCTCTCCCAGCTCCCGCATATCGCCAATAACGGCAATTCGCTTTCCATCTGCACCCACGCTTATAGTTGCAAGAGTTTCAAGAGCCGCTTTCATAGAGGCTGGATTGGCATTGTAGCTTTCGTCAACAACCTTGATCTCGCCACCTTTAGACAATCGCACAACGTGCTTTTGTCCACGTCCCTTGGGTGGTGCCATATCGCGAAGTGAAATCAAAGCTGACGGCAAGTCCGCACCCACTGCCTCCACTGCGGCTATAACGGCCAGACTATTAACTGCCCAATGCTTGCCGGGGCAACCGATTTCATAGGACATTCTCGTTCCCTGGACATCGACCTCAGCCCGCGATCCATTGTCATTCATCTCAATTTTCAGAAGTCGTATGTCAGCGGTCTGTGCAGTGCCAAACGTAACGATACGTTCAACACCGTCGGCGAGCGCGATCGATTTCAATCGCTCATAATACGGATTATCGATATTCAGAATTGCCGTTCCACCGGGTTTAAGCCCTTCGAATATTTCTGCTTTGGCATCGGCTATTTCTTCGACGCTTTCGAAGAACTCAAGATGCACTGGCGCCACGGTCGTGATGATGGCAACATCAGGCGCTACAAGATGGCTCAACGGGCGTACTTCCTCTGAGTGGTTCATGCCAATTTCAAAGATACCGAACTCCGTCTCAACCGGCATACGCGCCAGCGATAGCGGCACACCCCAAAGATTGTTGTAGGATTTTTCCGAGCAATGCGTCAGGCCTGAAGGAGCTAGAGCGCGGCGTAGCATTTCTTTTGTGCCGGTTTTGCCAACGCTTCCGGTAACGGCAATGACCCGCGCATTTGTTCTGGCGCGCGCGACTCGGCCTAAAGCCTCCAACCCCTTCTGGGTATCCGCACAGACTAAAGAAGGGAGCGCTTTCGTCTCAACGAGGGCATCGCGGTCAGAAATGAGTGCGGCTGCAGCGCCGGCATTTTCCGCCTGCTTCAAAAACTGATGGCCATCGCGTTGATCTTTAAGAGCGACAAAAAGGTCGCCCCGCTCCAACGTTCTAGTATCAATCGAAACGCCGGATGCGACCCATGGCTCCCCGATGCTTACGGCACCGGTTTCACGGGAAGCACTTTCTTGAGTCCACAAGGCAGCTCTAGGCATTGCCACCTCCGAGCTGTTGAAGATTACGCATTACTTCTTCTTTGTCACTAAAAGGAAGCACTTGATCGCTGACAATCTGGCCCGTTTCATGGCCTTTTCCGGCAACAATAAGAACATCTCCTGACGTCAAACCACTGACTGCCTTTGCAATCGCTTGAGAACGATCACCGATTTCTTCAACCGGAGGCGCGCCATCTGGAATACCCGCTAACATGTCCGCTCGAATTTTTTCGGCGTTCTCAGTGCGAGGGTTATCATCCGTTATGATCACATGGTCAGCGAAATCTGAAGCAATGCGCGCCATTTGAGGGCGCTTTCCCTGATCACGATCTCCGCCACATCCAACGACAACCCACAAATTGTGCATTGTATGAGAGCGTAATGCGGCGAGAACAGTTTCAAGTCCATCCGGTGTATGAGCGTAGTCGATAAAAATACTGGCGCCGTCCGCTGTCGACCCCACATGCTCCATCCGTCCTTCAACACCCTCTAATGTTTCGAGCGCATTGAAAACTTTTGAAGCATCGGCTCCTGTCGCGATACACAAACCAGCAGCTAAAAGTGCATTTGATGCTTGGAATGACCCAACCAAAGGCAGCTTAATTGTCAAAGATTGACCGCGCCATTTAATCGATATTGTCTGTCCATCCACGGTCGGCTTAATACCCGTGATCTTAATATCAGTTCCCTTTTCCCCAACAGAAAACACGCACAAACCACGCGCCCAACATAATTGTTCGATTTCTCCGAACACATCGCAATCGGTATCGAGGACAGCGACACATCCAGGTTCCATCAATTCACCAAACAATCTCATTTTCGCATAGAAATAGTCTTCAGCGCTTTCGTGGTAATCAAGATGGTCTCGAGTGAGATTGGTAAAGGCGGCTGCTTTAATCTTAACCCCATCAAGCCGATACTGAGCTAATCCATGGCTTGAAGCCTCGAGGGCAACATGGTCAACCCCGGACAAAGTCAAGCCATCCAATATCTGGTGTATACGAACCGGATCGGGAGTGGTGTGGCCCAGTGGTATGAAGGATTCAGGACTGACAACGCCTAAAGTTCCCATACTGGCTGCACGAAGGCCGAGTTTTGTCCAGATTTGTTGCGAAAAATTTGCCACCGAAGTTTTTCCATTTGTACCGGTCACAGCGCAAATGGTTTCTGGTTGATGCGGATAAAATCGTGCGGCGAGATGAGACAATAGTCGACGTGGGTTATTTTCTACGACAAACGGGGTTTTAGTAATTTGCGCCTGTTTGGAATTTGGAAACGTCTTCTGCCAATGCGGATGGGTCAAAATAGCTGCTGCACCGTTGGCAATAGCCTCATCAATATAAGCAGCGCCATCATGCGCAGTGCCTGGCAATGCTGCGAATAGATAACTCGGTTTAACGGCCTTGCTGTCCGCCGTTAAGCCCGCTATCTCGGTTTTGGCGATCTTCTTATTCGCCAGCCGGTCAAGTCCTACTAATTCCCCCAATTGCATGTCAGCCTCATATCTCATTCTTGATAAGCGGCCAAAGATGGCAATGGTTCGTCATGAATCGGACGCATTCCGAGAATAGGCCCAATACGTTCAATAATGCTGCCAGTGGTCGGCGCCGCTGTCCACCCGGCAGTGGAAAAGCCAAACGTTGCTTTCGTTCCGTGAGGATTGTCCAACATAACAAGAACAATATATTGCGGTGAGCTTGATGGAAAAACAGCGACGAA
>JAJFIN010000359.1 GCA_021774955.1 Alphaproteobacteria bacterium
CAAAATCACAAAATGACGGCGCAACCTATTTTCTCTCTCCCATCAACCGTATCAGCGACGAAACCGATTTGGGGAACAGTTATGTTTCAAACCAGACCGTAATTTCCGGTGCCAGAGAAGGTGACGCTCTGTTCTTTCCGGCTCATATTCTGCACGGCTCATACCCCCACGCGGGTAACAAACCACGCATCATTTTTTCCGCGAATGCGTCAATTATACAAAAGTAGTGAAATTCTCCCGAAGAACGAAGGGCCTCTCGCGCCCACCTGCCGCCGCGAAGGCTTGCCCTTGATGCGCCTAAAGAGCGCTGACTGTTTGTAGGCCGAACCTGATCTGCATTGCAGAACTTTATAGATTAAGGCAGGTCCTGCCAGCATATGAAAACAGGGTTCTGGACTTTCTCAAATACATTGTTGTGCGACGTCTCGCCCGGCTCCACATGCTTCATAATGTATGCATAGGCGGTATCAACCTGCGTCCGATCTCTAAAAGACATGACCGCAAAATATTCATGGTCACGCTCGTCATCAGTATCCATCGGTGTGTCTGACTCTCGTCGACCAATCGGACCACTGCTTTCAACCAGATCAACACTTTTCATGTAGGCGACAAAATTCATATAGGCGCTTCGAAAGGCACCAATATCTTCTCCGGGCTTGAGATCAAAACAAGAAAGCATGTGGAACATTAGGTCTGTTATCTCCGCAAAGGTTTGTACTTGATGCGCCTAACATGAGTATACAATGGCTGCTTTAGGGCGTAAATCGGGCATGATCACGAGGTATCAAAAACGTCTATCCCTGACCCATCGCGAACATTAGCTTAATGGACACCCGACGGGATTCGTTCTAAATATTTCGCTGCTTGATTTAGGGGAGATACAGCATGGACCGTTTCACGGGTGGTTGCCGTTGCGGCAACGTTCGAATTGTGGCTTCGGGACTCCCATACCGGGTCGGCCTTTGTCACTGTCTCGACTGTCGCAAGCATCATGGGGCTCTTTTCCATGCTTCCGCGGTGTTTACACAGGATGCGGTGACGATTGATGGAGAAGTCCGAGATTATAACGGGCGGTTTTTTTGTCCCCGCTGCGGCTCGCCCATTTACGCACGCTCCGCAGACGAAATAGAAGTGAACCTTGGCTCACTAGATAACCCTGACCAGCTAACGCCAACTTACGAAAGCTGGATCGTCCATCGAGAGTCCTGGTTGCCGCCGTTTCCGGTCACGAGACGATTCGAGCACAATCGTGACACCATAGGTCGCTCTGAGGAGTAGGCCGCAAGAACGGTCGCTTAGCTCACCTTCGCAACGGCTTGTAATTGATGCGCCTAAAGTGAGTTTTGTAATGACGCTCGCCGATACAATGACGGACTTGCAAGGCATAGGCCCCAAATTCGCTCTACGGCATTGATCCAACAATGACATTTGCCATCGACGACACGGTAGATCGTCGTGAGGCGGCAAGCAAGTTCACAATACGCTGACCGAGAAATACAAATCAGAAAGCAATTAGTGTTTACACGAAAAAATAGTCTTTCCCTAACGCAAACATTCCTGTCAATTGTATCTCGAATATGACGGGTTACCCTTAGCTATATCGTCGCAGCCCATGGAGAGCGTTGGGAATTTCTCGGGAAGCTGGCTTGCTGCGAAATCAGGAATTGGGGCAAATTTAATCAAGGAGGTGCTTAGATGTCTATTCTTGTTGGAAAAGTTGCTCTTGTAACGGGCGCGAGCCGAGGAATTGGCCGGGGAGTTGCTATTGGCCTGGCTAGAGCTGGAGCCAATGTAGCTGTATCTGCGCGTACCATGCTGCCAAGCGATGCACCAATGATTGCTGGCACGGATCGCGCTGTTCCGGGAACCCTTGCCGAAACCGCCCAGGCGATTGAGAATTGTGGTGTTCAAGCGTTGGCTTTTCCGGCGGATCTTTCCGATGGTGAGAAAATCAAGGAATTGATTGAGGCAACCATTACGAAATTTGGCAGAATTGATATCCTTGTGAACTCTGCCATGGGGTTTGCTGATGATTTTGAAGGCACAAAGTTCTGGGAAAGCCCCGTTGAGGATTTTGACAACCAAAACACAGTCGGTGTGCGGTCCTGTTATCTGACAGCATATTATGCCGCTCCGCATATGGTTGCCCAGGAGAGCGGACTGATCGTCAACATCTCAAGCGTGGCTGCTATTGAAGAATTTTTCAATGCAGGTTTCCGGGTCGCTCATTGTGCCAATGCAAGACTTGCCAAAGCCATGGCATTTGATCTGGGAGACCACGGCGTTGCCTCATTGGCCCTGTGGCCGAGATGGGCCCGTACCGAACGGGTTGAAATGGCCGCTAACAACGATCATCCGGGCCTTACTGTGACACAGGAAGATCTCGATAATGCCGATAGTCCTGAAGTGTTGGGGTCTGCAATTGCGAATTTGAGCGTTGATCCAAATCTCATGAATCGGAGTGGCCATATCCAGCTAATCGGCGAACTAGCCGAAGAGTTCGCCCTCAAGAATGAAGATGGCCGTGGCGTTAAAAGCGACGATTACACCAAGGAATGCCGAGTGCGGGTTGATAAGATTGCGGAAATGATTGGCTGGTAAAGCTCAATTCCCGATCAACTGTTTTACCCAAAACCACCGTTTTGTGCACTGCTCATCCGCTTGCATTAGAAAATCCGTTAGCTACACGATTGAGCCTCGTACCACGACATTGATCCTGTGGCAGCCAATCGCCATCTTCTTGATGCGCGCGTCAACGATCAAGAAAAACCTTCAGCCTAACGCCGCAACGGCTTATACTTGATCCGGTGCGGCTGGTCCGCGTCTGCGCCTAGTCTACGGCGTTTGTCTGCTTCGTATTCTTCGAAGTTGCCTTCAAACCATTCCACGTGGCTGTCGCCTTCAAAGGCCAGGATGTGGGTTGCCAGCCGGTCCAGGAACCAGCGATCATGGCTGATGACCACGGCGCAGCCTGCGTATTCGGCGAGGGCTTCTTCCAGCGCGCGCAGCGTATCCACGTCCAGATCATTGGTGGGCTCATCCAGCAGCAGCACGTTGGCTTCCAGTTGTAGCATCTTGGCCAGATGCACACGGTTGCGCTCACCACCCGATAGCTGGCCTACTTTTTTCTGCTGGTCGCCACCCTTGAAGTTGAACCACGATACATAGGCGCGGGACTGAATTTCCCGTTTACCCAAAGTCAGAATATCGAGGCCGCCAGATATTTCCTGCCACACGGTCTTGTCATCGGCCAGGGAGTCGCGGGACTGGTCCACGTAGCCCAGTTTTACCGTATCACCGATGCGCAGGTTACCGTCATCGGGCGCTTCGGCCTTCGTGATCATCTTAAACAGAGTGGTTTTACCCGCGCCGTTGGCACCGATAACACCCACAATGCCGCCCGGGGGCAGCTTGAAGGACAGATCATCCATGAGCAGTTTGTCACCATATGCCTTGGTAACATCATTGGCCTCAATGACCAGATCACCCAGACGGGGGCCCGGCGGAATGGAAATCTGCGATGAGTTGATGCGCTTTTCCTGGGCCTTGGCGAGCAGGTCGTCATAGGCCGTGATACGGGCCTTGGATTTGTCGTGACGACCTTTGGGTGACGTCCTGATCCATTCCAGTTCGGTTTTGAGGGTGCGCTGGCGGCTGTCTTCCTCACGGGATTCCTGGCGCAGGCGTTTTTCCTGCTGTTCCAGCCACGCTGAGTAGTTGCCCTCATAGGGGATGCCGCGACCACGGTCAATTTCCAGAATCCAGCCGGTTACGTTGTCA
>JAJFIN010000360.1 GCA_021774955.1 Alphaproteobacteria bacterium
CCTTGAGCGCGAAATCCCCGCCCTCATGCGCATTAAGCACTTTGAGCCCCTGATTGATCGCATCGCCTGGTTCGACACGGTCGGAGAAGCCTTTCCGGAAAATGTTCGAACGACAGCCCGCGCCTATCTCGACGAGCTGGGCTATCCCCATGCTGATATTGCTCAAATTACCTCCTGGGAAGAAGCCGCCGACGCCGCCCAAAACCTTGACATTGATAGCGATGCCTGGGCCGTCGAAGAGCAGCTTCGGGCTGGCTTAGTCACCGCCGCCCTAGAACAGATGGAAGAAGACGCCTTGCAGATTGGCCTCACACATATTTCGTCAAAAGCCGCTGAAACTGTACGCGAAACGATGGATCAAACCGCCGCCATCTGGGATGTTGAAGATGATGGCCTGATCACAGCCGCTATTGGCGCAGCCGTGCAAGCATGCCATAACGCCGCCCTATTGCTTGCCGCCGGTGAAGAAGACCCACACCCCTTTGCCTTCAAATACCAATTGTTCGAAGCTGGGCGCTGGCCCATTGCCGTCACCGGACAGTCTTTCAATCTGTTTTGAACACCTGCCAAAATCTCATGAGGAATTTCTGTGTCTGCTGTGAAAATTGCCACTTGGAATATTAATTCAGTTCGCCTCCGAATTGAATCGGTCGCCCAATTTTTAAAGACCTACCAGCCTGACATTTTGTGTCTTCAAGAAACCAAAGTGGCTAACGAACTTTTTCCCCGCGAAGCTTTCATCGACATGGGTTATCCCCATCTCGCGATCAACGGCCAGAAGGGTTATCACGGTGTCGCAACGATTTCTCGGCTGCCATTAGATAAGGTTTCACACAAAGGGTTTTGCAACAAAGGCGACGCCCGTCATGTCTGTATCACCTTGGATGGCGACCTCGAAATCCACAATTTCTACGTGCCCGCAGGCGGCGATATCCCAGATCCTGAAAAGAATGACAAGTTCCAACATAAGCTCGATTTTCTGACCGAAACAACAAAGTGGTTTAAGAACAGAAAGAACAAGAAAAACAATCGTTTAGTTCTGGTTGGCGATCTCAATATTGCGCCTTTGGAACACGATGTCTGGTCACACAAACAATTGCTTAAAGTGGTCAGCCACACACCGATTGAAGTCGAACATTTGGCGGATCTGCAAGCCTCTCACAATTGGATCGACATCACCCGCGAACACATTCCTGAGCCTGAGAAAATTTACACCTGGTGGTCCTATCGTTCGCCCAATTGGGACACGTCAGACAAGGGCCGACGTCTCGATCATATCTGGGTGACGCCCAAACTTAAGGACAGCACTGGCGAGGTCCAGGTTTTGCGAGATGTCCGCGGCTGGGAGCGGCCTTCCGATCACGCGCCGGTCATGACCACACTGAAATTATGATCGTCGCTCACACAGCCTGATTATATATTCATTTTTACTTCCCCCGAAAATGCGTGAGCATTTGTCGGGGGCCCACTCGCATATCTGCCGAGTGCAAAACATGGGTTGACCGTAGGAATTGGCCGCACACAAAACAACCTTAAACGGATATTGTACGGAAAAGCCATTGGACCTCTGACAAATGCTTCGCATTTTCTGAGGAAGCGTAGAGAGCGTGACCCTGTTAAAAAATCAACTGGAAAAGCCTCACACAGCCTGACTATGCTGGCGCTGTGAAGCTGTCTTGGCCGAACGAAAAGCATCGAAATAGGCCGCTGGAATCCGGGCAAAACGGCGCGCATCGCCATGAATTCGAATGTGACGGCCTTCAATCTCAACCAATTCATCTTGGACCAGCTCAGCTAAGGCCGCCAGCGGGTCATCAAGCGCGTCTTCACGATAGCCATGGCTGCGACACGCGGCCCCCACATCGACATCAAACTGACAGAGCAGGTCGTGAATGATGTGGCCGCGCAGACGATCTTCGCCATCAAACGCATAACCCCGCTCAACCGGCAATCGACCAGCCATGACATCCAGGCGGTAACGCCCCATATCCTTGTGGTTTTGCACAAAGCCTTGTCTGAAATAGCCAATTGAGGAAACGCCCAAACCGAGCAGAAAATCGCTGTTGTCAGTGGTGTAGCCTTGGAAATTGCGGTGCAGTTTTTTTGTCTGGGCAGCGCGTTCAAGCGGGTCACCCGGGCGGGCATAATGGTCGAAACCAATATCGACATAGCCATTGGTGTGAAGCACTTCTCCAATGATTTCTGCCTGCGCGAGCCGTTCTTTCGCATCTCCCAGCCGCGCCTCATCAATGACTTGCTGATGGGGTTTGACCCACGGCACATGGGCATAACCAAAAACCGACAGCCGATCCGGCTCCAATGAAATCGCCTCTAGGGCTGTCCGCTCAACGCTGGCACGGGTTTGATTGGGCAGCCCATACATCAAATCAAAGCTAATGGATTCAATGCCGGCTTTTTGCAGCCACTCAACACTGTCTGCCACCAGGTCAAAGGGCTGCACCCGATTGATGGCTTCTTGCACATCGGCGGCAAAATCCTGAACCCCCAGGCTCACCCGATTGACCCCACATTGAGCCAGCATGCGGGCTTTTTTGCGTGTCATCGTGCGCGGATCAATTTCGACCGCAAATTCAATATCATCACGAAACCGAAACGAACTTTGTAAACGCTCGATCAGCGCTTCAAAGTCCTGATCGCGAATGATTGTCGGTGTGCCGCCGCCAAAATGAAGGTGGCCGATCGCAGCTTTCTCATCCATCGCCGCGCTCAAGGTTTCAGCTTCGCGTTTGATCAAGTCCAAATAGGCCGATACCGAGCGATAATTGTTGGCAATATTGGTGTGGCAACCGCAATACCAGCAAAGCTGTTTGCAAAACGGCACATGGACATACAGAGAAAAAGTATCGGTCGGTCGAACCGTCCCCAGCCATTGAGTATAAACTTCCCCATCAACACGTTCATCGAACTGAAGCGCTGTTGGATAGCTCGTGTAGCGGGGAACCTCAGTCTCCAGATATTTCGTCAGATTGGCTTTCATGAAAACAAGCCTAGCCTCACGAGCCCCTGCGCGCTTTGACTTGCATCAAAGCGCCAAGTTCTTTTTCACATCTCACCATCGAGACCTTCGCACGGCTCGATTGATCCTGGTGATAAGGATGAGGTTTGTATCTGATCCCTTAGCCTTCCCCAGAAAATGCACAGCATTTATCTGGGGCCCACTCGTAGGTCTGTTGAGTACAGACTATGTAATTCTAGAAAGAACAGGCAGCACCACACTAGCCTCTTACGGAATATTGCGCTGAGCCGCCATTGGACCACAGACAAATGCTGCGCATTTTCTGAGGAAGTGAGAAGAGGGTTTTACGAAATCGATCCTTGCAAAGGCCTTCACCATTAAATCCGGATCGTCTCAAAGCTCTTTTTAATCTTTCTTTTTCAACGTCACGAAACTTGCCGTCGAAGACCCGGTGGCCAGTAAAACACCTTCTTCGTCGCGCAACTCCGCTTCGGCAAAGGCAACCGACTTCCCCTTTCGCACGACCCGGCCCTCAGCCAAAATACGGCCCGGCCGACAAGCCGCAAGAAAGCTCGTCTTCATTTCAAGTGTCGGAGAGATCTGACCCCACTCAAGCGTCAGCCCAACGGCCAGCGCCATGGCGTCATCAAGCATGGCCGCGACCATGCCGCCTTGAATACCGCCCCATTTGTTGCACAGAGTTTCGGTCGCATCGAAACCGATATTGACCCGCCCCGTCTCGACATCGACCGCCAAAATCTCCAGGCCCAAAACTTCCTGGGCCGGAGATCGCTTTTTCAGGACCGCGCGAATATTGGGTGGATAAGATTCAGCGGCGCTTGGATCAATCATCCTGGTTTCCCGTATTTTTTTTCAACACTGTCTTTGTTACCGTCGAAATGATAATGCCGCTAGGCCCTTAACCCTTGGGAAACGAACCAAACCGCTTATGACCGATCCGCGCCGCACGCTTTACCCGCCAATCGAACCCTTCCAAGAAGGTTTTCTCGATGTATCGCCCCTTCATTCGATCTACTATGAGCAAAGTGGCAACCCAGACGGCAAGCCAGTAATCTTTGTCCATGGTGGACCCGGAGCCGGAACGAGCCCTGATCACCGCCGCTTTTTTGATCCCGCAGGCTATCAGATTATCTTGTTCGACCAACGAGGCTGCGGCAAAAGCAAACCCTTTGCTGCCCTTGAAGATAACACCACCCAAGATCTCATTTCGGATATGGAACAAATTCGCGCGCATCTCGGCATCGATCGCTGGCAAGTTTTCGGCGGCTCGTGGGGCTCGACCCTTGGCCTCGCCTACGTCCAAACCTACCCCAATCGGGTCACCGAATTGATCCTGCGCGGTATCTTCCTGTGTCGGCCTGAAGAGATCCACTGGCTTTACCAGGACGGTGCCAGTCAAATATTCCCTGAAGCATTTGAACGCTACCTAGCGCCCATCCCCTTCGAAGAACGCGGTGACCTCGTTGCGGCTTATCACACACAGCTGACCAGCGATGATGAACTCGTGCGCGTCACAGCGGCACGCGCCTGGAGCCAATGGGAGGGCGCGACCTGCACGCTTTTGCCAGACCCCAGCCAGGTTGAAAAGTTCGGCCAAGAAGCCTTGGCCGTGTCGATGGCGCGCATTGAATGCCATTACTTTTCAAACGGTGGATTTTTCGATGGACCGGACCAATTGCTGAAGAATTGCGCAGAAATCCGCCACATTCCGGGAATTATTGTTCAAGGCCGCTATGACATTGTCTGTCCACCAACCAGCGCCTGGGACCTCCACAACGCTTGGCCCGAGGCCGATCTTCAGATCATCCCCGATGTCGGTCATTCCGCTTTTGAACCCGGCATTACCGACGCCCTCATTCGCGCCACAGACAAATTTGTGGCGGCTGAAACACTCTAAGGGGCAGCGGCGCTTTTATGATGCGCATCGATCGCGCTCGACATTTCTTCAACCGACCGACGCAAAGCGTCTTCATCGATGGTGAGCACTTCACCGCCGCGCATCAAGACCTGGCCATCGACAATCACAACATCAACGTCATTGGAATCGATGACATAGACCAGGTGCGAAATGATGTCATAGAGCGGGGCCAAACGCAGACTTGAGAGATCAACCTGAATAAGGTCAGCGCGTTTGCCGACTTCTAATGAGCCGGTAATATCCTCAACACCGAGAGCCTCAGCCCCACCAATCGTTGCCATGCGCAGGGCGCTATAGGCCGGAATGACCGTCGGGTCCGCACTCACACCCTTATGCAGAAGAGCCGCCAACCGCATTTCCTCCCACATATCCAAATCATTGTTAGATGCCGCCCCATCGGTACCGAGGCCGACCCTCATGCCTTTCTTGAGCATCATTGGCAGCGGCGCAATGCCGGCCGATGTTTTTAGGTTCGAGGTCGGATTATGAATGACGCCGGTCTTGCTAGCCGCCAAAAACGCCATTTCCTCTTCATCGACCCACACACCGTGGGCGGCAATCAGAGGATGATCGAGGAGGCCGAGCTTTCTGAGATGGCGAAACGACGTGGTCTGGTAGCGCTTCTGGATGTCGGTCACTTCGCGCCGATCTTCGGCCACATGGATCATGATCGGCACGTCTAATTCTTTAGCCACGCCCAGCGCTTGGGTTAGGTGTTCCGGTGAAACGGTATAAGGGGCGTGGAGGGCAAAGGCGGGGATGACCCGGCTCGATCGGCCTTGCCATTGTTTGACATAATCAACGGTCGAGGCAAATGAATCGTCCCAGCCCTCAAATCCGGGACTTGGAAAGTCGATCGCTGACTGGCCAGCAATGGCCCGCAGCCCACATTGTTCGACCACTTTCGAAACCATGTCGCTATAGAAATACATATCGGCAAAAAATGTCGTGCCACCGCGGATCATCTCCCAACAAGCAAGTTCCGTCCCGACACGGACGAATTCTTCATCGACGAATTGCCCTTCAAGTGGAAAGATATGCTCATAGAGCCAAGTCATGAGATCGAGGTCATCGGCAATACCGCGCAAAAGGGTCATCGCCGAATGCGCATGGCCATTAACGAGACCCGGCATAACTAGGCGATCACCACCATCAAGATTGTCTCGGCCGGCATAATTTTCCGCGATTTCTTGCTCTGTCCCGACCGCGACAATAATGCCGTTATCAATGGCAACAGCGCCATTTTCGATAACATTTTGATCGCTATTCATGGTGACCACGTAGCGCCCCGAGACGATCAAATCAACCGAAGTCAAATTGCTCGGTACACGGTCCACAGCATGGGTTGAATAGATAGAAACCAAACTAATAAAAACAAAAACCGCTAGCCTAAAAACCCTCAACATCCGCAATTTCCCTCCGTTTTTTCCCCCGTTTAACGGTCGAGCAGATCACAAAGCGCTGCGCAAAACCATTTCCTTTTTAGGGTTAATTGTTCTTTGACAAAATCATGTCAATTTAATCGATGTTCACATCCTGGTCACCATGATCAGGCTCTGAAATCATATCTGAGGGGTCAGAACCATGTCTAACCAAACTACCGATAACGTTGATCGTGACACACGCCTGCGCTACATGCGGCTGGACAATGAAGCGTGCGAACAAATTCGCAATTTTTGGCCAATTATCGAGCCGAAACTCGATGCCGTGCTAGATGGCTTTTATGCCCATGTCGGCCAAATTGGCAAACTCGCTGAGCTCGTTGGCGGGCAAGTGCCTCGTCTGAAAGCCGCCCAGCAATCTCATTGGGCGCATTTGTTTAGCGGCCGTTTTGACGACGCCTATATGCAAGGTATTCGTCGTATTGGCATGGCTCATAACATGATTGGTCTTGAGCCACGTTGGTACATTGGCGCCTATAATTACATTCTCGATGAGTTGTTTGCCGTTGCCTTGACGTCAAAAGAAGTGCCTGCAAAGAACCGAGCAAAGCTTTTGTCAGCGATTACTTCTGCTGTCATGCTTGATATGGAAATGGCTATTTCCATTTACCAAGAAGCCATGTTGCTTGAGCGCGAAGAAAAATCAAAGCAGCTTGACACTTCAATTCAGAACTTTGAGGTCAAAGCCGACCAATTGATCGCCTCCTTCGCGCAATCTTCTGAGCTGATGGAAACCACGGCTTCTAACTTGAAACAAACCGCCGGTCAGTCCTCTGAACAGGCAACGGCTGCCGGGGCTGCCGCTGAGGAAACATCTCAAAACGTCTCCATGGTCGCTGCCGCTGCCGAAGAAATGTCGGCGTCAATTGACGAGATTAATCGCCAAGTTGTTGAAGCAGCTACGATTTCTCGCGATGCCGTGACCCAAGCCGAAGAATCCGGCGAACAAGCACAGGTGCTCATCAAGTCCGGCGAGAAAATTACCCAAGTTGTCACGCTCATCCAAGACATTGCTGAGCAAACCAACCTGTTGGCGTTGAATGCAACCATTGAAGCCGCCCGCGCTGGTGAAGCCGGCAAAGGTTTTGCGGTTGTCGCCAGTGAAGTCAAAGCCCTTGCTACGCAGACAGCAAAAGCAACCGGTGAAATCACAGAGCAAATTTCTGACATTCAACATGGCGCTAATAATTCCGCTGAAGCCATTGCCAACATTGGAACGGTCATTGGCCGGATCAATGAAATCGCTTCCGGCATTTCAGCGGCAATGGAAGAGCAAAGCGCTGCCACGCAAGAAATCGTCGGTAATGTTCAACAAGCAGCAACGGGGACGACCGACGTTTCAGCCAATGTTGTTCATGTCGCCGAGGCCGCCCAATCGACCGAACAAGTGGCCGACACCAGCCTAAACGTTGCCAAAGATCTGGCCATCGCGGCCGGTGAAATGAGAACCGAACTTACGTCCTTCTTTGATAACGTCCGAGCCGTTTAAAACTAAAGATTGACCCCAAAATCTAGGCTCCTTGCTGCACAACGCAGCCGGGGGCCTTTTTTTGGCTGGAATATCATGGGTTATTGGCGGGCTGGAAGTGGCTCAGGGCCTCAAAATCATGCCCTGGTGAGCGACAACGGAGCCCGGCCTTTTGGCTTCAAGCGCGCTGGCCACATTGTCCATAAACGCATCGTCGTGATCTGGGTCATGGTGAAACGCGACAAACTTTTTGACCCCGGCTGCATCGGCTAAGCGCACCCCTTCTTGCCAGGTCGAATGGCCGAAGCCAACAAAATCTGGGTATTCTTCGTCCGTATACATCGAATCGTAGATGAAAATATCGGCGTCCTTGATCAGACCCAAAATATTTTTGTCCATCTGTTCTGGGTCATGCTCGGTATCGGTAATATAGCAAATCGATTTGCCGCCAAACTCGATCCGGTAGCCGGTCGCGCCATTGGGATGGTTGAGCTCAGTCGTCGCCACTTTAATACCGTCGCCCAAGTCCGTGGTCGCCCCACAATTGAAGTCTCTGAAATCAACCTTGGCCTCGAAGATCTCAACGTCAATCGGCAAAAGCGGCGTTTTCATTAGGTCTTCTAGGGCATTTTTGGTTGTTCGCCCACAGCAGCTAAGCGTCGCTGAATGCATGTGAAACCGACTGGCGGCGCAATAAAATGGTTTGAAAAACGGGAACCCGCAAACATGGTCCATGTGGCCATGAGTTAAGAATATATCAGCCTCAATCGGGTTCGACTTCATCAATTCATTGCCGAGATAACGGATGCCGGAACCGCCATCAAAAATAAGCAGCCGCTTCCCACATCTAACCTCAAGACACGAGGTGTTGCCGCCATATTTCTGGATCTCAGGCCCCGCGCAAGGGATAGAGCCACGGACGCCCCAAAACCGAACATAAAAGTTAGATTCTGTTTTTGCCGTGACCATTGTTCAAACTCCGATCATGGCACCAGCTTGTAGCCACCGGGCTCGGTGATCAACAGCTCAGCGTTTGAAGGATCGCGTTCGATTTTTTGTCGAAGCCGGTAAATATGCGTTTCAAGCGTATGTGTGGTAACGCCTGAATTGTAACCCCAAACCTCGTGCAACAGCACATCGCGGCCAACGACTTTGTCACCCGCGCGATAAAGGAATTTGAGGATCGATGTTTCTTTTTCAGTAAGGCGAACTTTCTGTTCGTCGCTATCCAAAAGTAATTTCGCGCTCGGTTTAAAAGTATAAGGCCCGATCTTAAAGACCGCATCTTCGCTTTGTTCGTGGCTGCGCAGGTGCGACCGAATGCGGGCCAACAAAACGGCAAATTTAAAGGGCTTGGTGACATAATCATTGGCGCCCGCTTCGAGCCCCAAAATCGTGTCGGCATCGGTATCGGCGCCGGTCAACATGATGATCGGGCAATTGACGTTGTTCTTGCGCATAGTCCGGCAAATCTCGCGGCCATCGCAATCAGGCAAGCCGACATCGAGCAAAATAATGTCGTGCGGGCCGGCTTTGGCCTTTTCAAGTCCGCTTGCGCCGTCCACAGCGGTTTCAACCGCGAACTCATCATGCAGGGCAAATTGTTCATTGAGGGCATCGCGAAGCGATGCATCATCGTCCACCATTAGGATCTTTTTCGCAGAACTCACTTTTGGCCCTTTTTATGTCTCATCCAACCAGAGGATGACGTACTGGTGATCTGTCGCGAACCTGGTCTATATAGGCCAGGCACTGGTTCCACGCTCGTGTTGCCAGTCACAATACAAGCATATTGGCGCAGACTTCTATCGCTTTAAATACGCATTTGCAGTTAAAAATCGAGTAAAGGTCACGAATTTATGACTTCAGGCACGTTCAAACCCACAGCTTCGTCACCACTTGTGATCGTTGAACGTGCTGTCATGGATCTGCGGCGCGGTCTGCCGGTGGTTATATCGGGCGATGATGGCTGGTTTGAGCTGATTGCGGCCTCGGAACTTACCACCCCAAAAAATCTCGCCGAACTGAAAACCCTATCTGGCGGTAAGGTCGATTGCTTGATCACCCATCACCGGGCAACAACTTTGAAAATTAGACTTTATACGCCTGAGGCTGTGGCGATCTCTTTGCCCGATGGGCCTGAAGAGCCAGCGGTGACCCTCATCCGACACCTGGCCGACCCGGCAACGGATCTCGAAAATCCACTCAGCGGCCCCTTCAACGCCCGGCGTATTGCCATGTCGAGACCCCGCCTTCAGGGCATTAAACTGGTGAAACTTGCGGGCCTATTGCCTTCGGTATTGGCAGCACCTGTTGCCACCCCAGCAAAAGCTAAGACCTCTCCCGGCGCCTGGGCCGGAGAGCGCGGACTTCTGTGCATTAAGGCAGAAGATATCGAGGCCTATGAGGGCCAGTCTTCACGCGCCATGGCCCCCGCTCAGGACCCTTATACCGTCGATCTATCGATGGTTGCAGGCGCCAAGGTGCCACTGTCAAAAGCCGAGAAAACGCAGATTGTCGCCTTTCGCCCGCAAGGAGCCTTGGGCAGTGGCCCTGAGCATTTAGCCATTATTATTGGCGAGATCGACGCCGACAAACCGGTATTGGTGCGCTTGCATTCTGAATGTTTTACCGGCGACCTTTTGGGATCACTGAAATGCGATTGCGGCGACCAATTGCGCGGGGCTATCGAGCAAATTGCCAAAAGCGGGTCGGGTGTTCTGCTTTACCTCGCCCAAGAAGGGCGCGGCATCGGCCTGATGAACAAGCTTCGCGCCTATCACCTGCAGGACCTGGGCTTTGACACGGTCGAGGCCAATATCCGTTTGGGGTTTGATGTCGATGAGCGTCTATTTGAAGCTGCCGCAGAGATGTTGAAAAAGCTCAGTATAAAGACAATATCACTGATGACCAACAATCCAGACAAAGTCAGCCAGTTGGAACAATACGGCATTACGGTAAATAAGCGGGTGGCTCACAAGTTTCCCTCCAACCAGCACAACGAACATTACCTGGCAACAAAAGTCAAAAAGACCGGCCACCTGCTCTAGACCCAGACGGTCGATCAACCGGCAAAAATTGCCGGGCACAGTTCCAAAAATCCAATTAAAATACTCGTAAGTCATTGAATTTATTGGCTTCATTCTTGGCGTGTTTGTTGCTTTGTTATGCTTAAGCCCAGGATTGGAGAAAACCATGCCCACCGTAAATCCGCTTTTTGCCGCGCACCAACACCAGGCTACCGCGCCGCACCGCGCGCAAAATATTGTCGAGCCTCAACGCGCGCAAAAAGCCACCGCGCCGCATCGCGCGCAAAAAGCAATTGACCAAATTGAAGTCAGAGCAGAAAAGCCTGAGAAGGACGGCAAGTTCAGCTTCGGAGATTTCTTCGACACCATCAATCCGTTGCAACATATCCCCGTACTCAATGTGGTTTATCGTCAACTCACCGGCGATACGATCGATACCGGCCCGCGCCTAGCCGGTGCTGCTTTGTTTGGGGGCGCCATTGGATTTGCAGCCAGCGTCGTCAATGCCGCATTCGATCAAGTGACCGGCAAAGATATCGGTGAGCATGTGTGGGATTTTGCTTTTGGCCAAGGCGATCCGGACCAGGCCCCGACCAAATTGGCGGCCGTTGTCGATGAAAAGCCTGAAACACAAACTTCTCCACCCGCGCCTCAAATCCACAACAGCCCCTGGCCGACAAACGGCTTCGCGCAAACCTCCCCCCAACCGACATCATCGCTTTCCAGCACCCAAAGCACGTTGTCGACAGCGCTTTCCCCCAATGTGCTTGATCTTCTAGCCCTTGAACTTGGCCAAACACCCTTGACCAAAGGCATGGTCACCATCGAGCCTACTGCAGCCAAGAAAGACCAACAAAAGCCAGCGCCATCACACCGCAGCAGCCCTCAAATGCCGTCAGATTTTCTTGAGCGTCTCAATTCATCGATCAATCAATACCAGACCATGCAAGCTCAAAAAGACCGGCTTGTTAATGGCCAGTACTAATCGGAGTGCGCCGCAACGTTTGTTTCGCACAATCCCCAAATGGTCTTAAACTGCGCTTATGAACATCATCGTCAAACCCAATCACACTGTTAGTTTCGGCTCAGAAACCTTTACCTGCACGCTCGGCCCTCGAGGCATTCTGCCCGCGGTTTCAAAGCGTGAGGGCGACGGCGCCACGCCCGCTGGCCTATGGCCGCTACGCGAGGTTTTTTACCGTTCCGATCGCTTGTCCTGCCCGCAATCCGTCCTCGCCACCACGCCCCTCACCCAAAACGATGGCTGGTGCGACGATCCCAGTCATAAGCTCTACAACAAGCTCATTTCACGGCCTTTTGAGGCCAGCCATGAACAATTGTGGCGCGAGGATCATCTCTACGACATCGTGGTCGTCTTAGGATTCAATGACAATCCACCCGAAAAAGGCTGCGGGAGTGCCATTTTTCTCCATATCGCTGCCCCTGACATGAGCCCGACGCGCGGCTGTGTCGGGCTAAAACAAGAAGACCTACTGGCAGTTATGCGCGCCATGACGCCAGACACCCAAATAGAAATTTTGTCCGACGAATAACACCGTCACGCCTCAATCAGATCGGCGACCGCTCACCAAAAATCGCCGTTCCGACCCGAACATGACTTGCCCCAAACGCTATCGCGGCTTCAAAGTCGGCACTCATTCCCATACTGAGGTTTTTAATATTGTTTCGTTTGGCCATTTTTTCCAGCAACATGAAGTGCAGCGCGGGCTCTTCGTCGACCGGTGGAATGCACATCAGGCCCTCGATTTGAAGCTCTAGCTGGTCACGGCACAGCGCCACAAAGGTGTCCACATCTTTCGGAAAAACGCCTGCTTTCTGCGCTTCTTCGCCAGTATTGACCTGGATGAACAGCTTCAAGCTTCGGTCTTGAGTAGCCATCTCAGAGGCCAATTTGCGCGCTAATTTTTCCCGGTCCAAGGTCTGGATAACGTCGAACAGCGCCACCGCCTCTTTCACTTTGTTGGTCTGCAGCGGCCCGATCAGATGAAGCTCCACGCCATCATAGTCGGACTTCAAGGCTGGCCATTTCTGTTGGGCTTCCTGCACACGGTTTTCCCCAAACACGCGATGGCCTGCCTTCAATACCGGCTCAATACGAGACCGGTCATGCACTTTCGAAACAGCCACAAGTGTGACCGGGTCAGAAACGCGTGCTGACGTTTCCACCGCCTTTTCGATTTTGTCTTTGACGTCAAGAAGATTTTGAGCGGGATCATTCATGGCATTTGTGATAGTGATTGCATCTGCTCAAACCGTCTAAACAGCTAGGCCCGTGTTGACAAGTCAGATCCTCAAAACAGCAGTATTTTCGCCAATTTCTGGGAATATTCGGCTGCCTGCCCGGATCTTGATGACCGACACCCAAAAGCTACCAGACCCGCGCCCCGCAGCTCAAACCCTGCCCACGGGGTCAGCCATTATCCTCAGGCACTATGATGATCCGCATAGAGAACAATTAGCCAAGGAGCTGCGGGTAATAACCCGGACCAGGCGGTGCTATTTTCTCATCGCCGAGGATATCGGATTGGCTTATCACCTACGCGCCGACGGGTGTCATTTTCCAGAGCGTGCTAGCCATCGCGCTGCCACAGCGAAGCAGAAAAACCCGTCATGGCTCGTTACTTGCGCCGCCCATACCCACACTGCCCTTGTTGCAGCCCATAGGGCAAAAGCAGATGCAGCCCTGCTCTCCCCCGTGTTTGCAACGTCCAGCCATCCGAGTACCCACCCCCTCGGGCCGGTAAGAGCCGCGGCAATGGTCCAGGCCAGCCCGCTCCCGATCTATGCCTTGGGTGGCATGACCGAAGCGTGTTTTCACCGGGTAAAAATGGCTGGTTTCTGCGATTTTGCAGCAATTGATAGCCTAGCGCCAGACCCATAAAAAAAGGAGCGTTGATCGCTCCTTGCTGTCTAACGATCCTACCGTAGTTTAAAACTTCAGAGCGCTTTCCAACACAAAGGATGAACTCTCAAGGTTCCAAATATCGTCCTGCTGATATTGATATCCAGCACCCAAGCGCAAGC
>JAJFIN010000037.1 GCA_021774955.1 Alphaproteobacteria bacterium
GAGCTTTTGCACCGTCAGGAAAAGTCCCGACAGACTCGTAAATTTTCCTGATCTGGCTTGAGTTCCCATTTGTTTCTGTTTTCTCGGTCATACACCCTCCCAGCGACGTGGCTAAAGCCAATAGGAGAAAAGCAACGACTATGCAAGCTAAGTGGTGGAACGGAGTGGGCGTTAACGACGCGCGACGATTGGTCTTTCACATTATGCGGAATTGGGCCACAAGATGTTTTTGATTGATAAATGTACCCACTCATTAGACTGATTATAATGAGCAGAGCATCAGGAAAATTAGATAGAAAATTGTCGGTTATGACTCGGCAAATAACCCCGTATCCTCAGAATGAATCTCCACTCTGGGCGGGGTTATTGTGCGGGTGGCATGTCGCTCACCGCCCGGTCACGAGATCGGGCTTTGTGTAAGAAAGTCGAGATAAACCGTCTATGGAATTGGCTTGCCAGCCTTTCGGTCAACAAGGTTCCTAGACGTCCACATATGTAGGTGGTGCCAGTTTTCTAACCTCCTTGTTAGTACCAAAACGCTAACACCGATAACAGGTTCTGTCAAACAAAACCGTACGGGAATCAACCAACGTTATGGCAAACTACTTTCGGTTGTGAGGGAGCCATGTGCGTGCAAATTGGACTGCACTCCGTATACTGAATATATAGCAACTTGCACTGCCAATCTTACCCCTTTTAGGATTTTCGGAAGACTCAAAGGCGGCCCCGCATTCTTCAAAATCCGAGGAATCATATTTATTGTCGTGAAAGCGAACCCACTCGCGCCCTCCATTATTCATGAGCGGTGCGCCTTCTGCAGACAGCGGCATGTTGGGAATGTTGTCCTCTGCCAGGTGAAAGCAGCTGTTGGTCGCAAACCCCGTTCCCAGAAACAACACCGAGGCATCAAGGTTATATAAAATAGCGAGCGGGGATTGGCCTCCCAAAGGAGAGGCGAGGGCATGTGTGTTGGTGATCAATTCGGCATTTGCACCACGAGCGGCGAATGAAGTGTGTGGATGTTTGCTGCGTATCGCACCCGGCCATGAACGAAAACATTCAGACACAATCCCCACACCACGGGTCGGAGTTTTCAACGGATCGTAAGCGGGTAAATTATCACGAACAATCGTCCACCATTTTTCAGGCACCGGTGGGTTGTGCCAATCTTTGGGATCCGTCAGGTCGGTGCTGAAAGTTGGCATGACGACTGTGCCGCCAGATCCGACAACTTCTAACAAGGCTTCAATCAATGTCTGCGCGCCGCCAGGGATCCACCCGATCTTGCTCAACGAGGCATGAACCAACACATTCGCATCGATGGCAAGACCGAGAGATCTCAGACCCTCAACCAACACGTCAAATGTGATCGGTCGCGCAGTTTTCTCCACGATCGAAGATAATCTGGCCATAGTGTGATCGCCTCGCGCAAATGTGTGTTGCAGAACAGGAGCATCTACTTTTATCAAATTGAGCAATACCGAAAAAGATAGGAATATAAAAGTCGAGGATTAAACAATGGCAGCAAAACCGATGGCCGGAACTGAACTGGCAAAACAATATTTACCTCTCGTGGGGGGTGGCGAAGCGAGCATAGGCGGCGCAGGGCGTTGGCAATTGATCGTAAGTTATCGCGGAAAACACTGCCCTTTATGCAAAATCTACCTCAAGGGCTTGGAAGAGCTAAAAAGTCAATGCGATGAGCTGGGTGTTGAGTTGTTAGCCGTCTCCGCAGATCCTAAAGAAAAAGCTGAGCCCGATGTCGCGGAAATGGGGCTGACCTTTCCGGTCGCCTACGATCACTCGTTGGAGCAAATGCGCGAACTCGGTCTTTATATTTCCAACCCACGCAACGACCAGGAGACTGACAGGCCATTTGCCGAACCGGGTGTGTTTGTCATTAATCCAGAAGGTGTTCTACAGATCGTTGATATTTCCAATGCGCCTTTCGTTCGGCCTGATCTCAAACACGTATTGCGCGGTGTGAAATTTGTTATAGAGAACGATTACCCAATCCGTGGAACGGCGGAGTAACTGAGGCTCGACACTGTTTCACTCCTGCTTCGCTTCCCCCGACTTGATCGGGGGGCCAATGCCTGCATGATCCAAAAGATGCGTGTTCAGATGAACTGCGAGTGGGTCCCAGATAAATGCTTCGCATTTTCTGGGAAAGGGAAGAGGGTTGGGTGTTTAACTGCGCTTCCCCAAATCGATCTCCAAGGAATCCACGCTTCGATAGATACCGTGTTGCTGCCAAACAGGCTCTCGGCTGAAGGCTAAAGTCGGGTAGGTCGCGAACAATACCTCCAGCATGATTTGGACCTCCAACCGGGCGAGATGGGCACCCAAACAAAAGTGTGGCCCGAAGGCAAATGAAACGTGCGGCAATGGTTTGGGATCTTCGGCCCAACGTTCAGGCAGAAACTTCTCAGGGTCGTGATAGGCACGCGGATCGCGATTGGCGGCGGCCAGAAAAAGGATCGCAGTTTCCCCTTTTGGAATGGTGACACCGCCCAGTGAAATATCTTTGGCGAGGCGTCGCCCAATATAAAATGTTGGCGTGGCAAATCGCAGGATCTCTTCGACGACATGTTCAATCGCAAGGCCCCCGTTTTGATACGCCGCGCGTTTCTCAGGCTCAGACAAAAGTACCGCCAACCCATTGGAGAAGAGGTCCCGCGTCGTGCGATGTCCGGCGGAGTAGAGTGTTGCCGCAAGCGATAGCAATTCTTTTTCGCTGAGCTGATCGCCATCTTCTTCCGCTGCGAGCAGGGCACTTAACAGGTCATCCTGAGGCGCGGCACGACGTTCGTCTACAAGTGCGCGCAGATAGGCATGCATCTCCTCCGCCGATTGCAGTGCTTTTTCAAACACCGTCTCACTTACCGGTGCCAACCCAAGAGACAACAGCACAGCAACATCGCTTGACCAAAGTCCCAATTGACCACGATCCTTGGTTGGCACACCGAGCAATTCGGAAATGACCAATGTCGGGACCGTGTGAGCAAAGCCTTGCATAAGGTCGATAGGTTTTTCGCCATCAAATTCGTCAACTAATTTTTGGCACAAGTTCTGAATGAACGGTGCCAGATCCTGCATGCGTTTTGGGGTAAAAGCCTGCACGGATAATTTACGAACGCGGTTATGGTCCGGTGCATCGAGGAAATTGATCCGATGGGTCATTTCATCGCGGGCCGCACCTTCCGGCAATACTTTGCGGAAATTGTCAGCCAGATAGCCGGTGCGGGTATCGCGACTGCGCAATATATGATTGACCTCGTCATGCCCCAAAACAATCCAACCGAAATCGGTTTTGACAATTGGGGTCTCGCTACGCACCGCCGCAAATTTGGGATAAGGGTCACCGTCCTCCATGAGTTCGGCAAGGCTAAAAGGATTCTGGGTCACAATGTTTTCCTCTCTGTCTTTTTTTTATTACCTTACTGCAAAGAAAAAGGCTGGGGAAATCCCCAGCCTCTTCCTACCAACGCTCAGAGACGTTTAGACGCTGTAATAGAGATCAAACTCGACTGGATGCGGTGTTTGGTCGTAGCGAATGACTTCTTCCATTTTCAGGTCAATATAAGATGAGATTTGGTCGTCATTGAAGACGCCGCCTTTTTTCAAGAACTCACGATCAATATCGAGCGATTCAAGAGCGCCGCGAAGAGACGTCGAAACCGTCGGAACATCTTGTAGCTCTTCCGGTGGCAATTCATAAAGATCTTTATCCATTGGATCGCCAGGATGGATCTTGTTCTCAATGCCATCGAGGCCAGCCATCAACATCGCCGAGAAAGCGAGGTAAGGATTGGCCGTCGGGTCTGGGAACCGGATTTCCACACGCTTGCCGTTTGGCGAGGGTGAATAAGGAATACGACAAGACGCCGAGCGATTGCGCGACGAATAAGCCAGCAGCACAGGAGCTTCAAACCCAGGCACCAAACGCTTATAAGAGTTTGTCGATGCATTGGTGAAAGCATTCAATGCCCGCGCATGTTTAATAATGCCGCCAATATAATAGAGGCAATTGTCAGAAAGATCCGCATATCCGGAACCCGCAAAGAGCGGCTTGCTGTCTTTCCAGATTGATTGGTGAACGTGCATGCCGGAGCCATTATCATTGACGATCGGTTTCGGCATGAACGTCGCTGATTTACCGTAGGCGTGTGAGACTTGATGCACGATATATTTATAGACCTGCATCCGGTCCGCCATTTTCGTCAGGGTCGAGAATTTCATTCCCAACTCGTGCTGGCTCGGCGCGACTTCATGGTGATGCTTTTCTGGTTCAATGCCCATATCGGTCATGACCGAGAGCATTTCAGAACGAATGTCTTGGCCAGAATCAACCGGCGCCACAGGGAAGTACCCGCCTTTTACGCTCGGGCGGTGACCCAGGTTTCCCGTTTCGTAGAATGTGCCGGCATTATGCGGCGCTTCAATTGAATCGACTTCAAAACCGATACTATGTGGGTCTGTTGAGAAGCGAACATCATCAAAGATGAAGAATTCGGCTTCCGGTCCAAAGAAGGCTGAATCGCCAACACCAGATTGTTGTAAGTAGGCTTCGGCTGCTTTTGCTGTCGAACGTGGGTCGCGGCTATAACCTTCACCGGTAAACGGTTCGAGGATATCGCAGAACAACACCAGCGTATTCTGGGCGCAGAATGGGTCGAGCACAGCTGTCGTTGGGTCGGGCATCAATGTCATGTCAGATTCATTGATCGCCTTCCAACCAGAAATCGATGAACCATCGAACATCGCCCCATCTTCAAAAAAATCATCATCGACCATCGAACTGTCAAAAGTCACATGCTGCCACTTACCGCGCGGGTCGGTGAAGCGCAGGTCAATATATTTGACGTCCTTATCTTTAATGAGTTGCAGAACCGAATTTGCATCTGTCATGGTTCAACTTTCCTTGCTTTCTTTGTTTTCAGTTACTTGTGAAAGGTGACAACCCCACCCGGGTTTGCCCGCATTAATTAGATGGCCTCACGACCGGTTTCGCCCGTCCGGATACGGATGGCTTCATCGATGGTTGAGATGAAGATCTTACCGTCGCCGATGCGGCCAGTTTGAGCAGCATTTTGAATGGCCTCAACTGCCTGGTCGACAATGTCGTCAAACAAGACAATTTCAATTTTCACCTTGGGCAGA
>JAJFIN010000361.1 GCA_021774955.1 Alphaproteobacteria bacterium
GTGCACTGGACGCCTCGGCCATGGCGCTGGTTTTCGTTAACACCAACCTTGCAGCGGCTGCCGGCGTTGTCACGGCCATGGCGCTCACGCAGGCGATTTACGGCAAAATGGACCTCTCCATGTGTCTGAATGGCGCTCTGGCTGGCCTGGTGTCGATCACCGCCGGGCCGGATCTGCAAAACCCGCTGCTCTCCATCATTGTTGGCGGTATAGGAGCTACTCTGGCGGTCCTGGTTGTGCCCTTGCTTGATAAGGTCAAGATCGACGATGTGGTGGGCGCCATTCCGGTTCATCTCGTTGCCGGTATCTGGGGAACGCTGGCTGTCGGTATCTTTGGCTCGGGAAGCTTTACCACACAATTGATGGGCGTCGTTGCGGTTGGAGTGTTTGTTTCGGTTGCGAGCTCTGTGGTCTGGCTGGCGCTTAAATATACCATCGGTATTCGTGTCAGCGAGGAAGAAGAAGAAATGGGCCTTGACACCTTCGAGTTGGGACTCGAAGCCTATCCTGAATTTGGCCGAGCGATGTAGTTCCTCTATTTGCGCTTCGAGTTAATTTAGGGCGTTTGCAGCCAAGTCCGGCCCGAGGTGTGCCGAACTTGGCTGTAGATGTTTGCGCGTGGTGATAATGAGGCGGCTATGCGATGGCGCGATTCGACTTTCCTTGGAAGAGATGCACCGCTCTCTTTAGAAGAGATAGATAAGCTAACGCCGTCTGAATAACAGGAATTGTTGATCCCATTCCAGATACCCCCGACCAGGTAAGTTATGATAAGAAGCAATCTTCTCCGACACATCAAAATCCATCGCTACTGAATAGGTTTCTTCAAGTAACTTAGGGTTTCTTTTTTGAATTCGTTTGATAGCCCTTGGTCTAAGAACGAGCCATTCCGGTTGCAGGTAAGCAATCAACTTATCATAGTGATTGTTTCCTAGTTTGCGAGTTGCCGCAACAACTTCCGCCGAGCTGAGCCCGGGATGATCAAGCATTTTGAGATTGGAATAAAAACCAATATATCCAAGTGGTTCCAGGAACACCCGGTCCTGCGGCGAGGAGGCGTTTTCACGGAGCCACAATCCAATGTTTTTACGATTGTTCTCAACCACTGCCTGTTGGATGCGAATCTGATAGGTCGCTGAAAGCGTCAGAGACATTACGGAGATGAGCATCAGAACAACAAGAGACTTAGTCAGGGCGTCGGCGTTGAACCAAATGTTTTTCTCTCCGTTGACCGATTTGCTTTGGTGCCGATCGAATATTTCCAGACACTGATCGATAATTAAAGCAATCACAAATGCGCTAAGAAACGCAACCATTGGAAAGTACCAGGCATATACAAAAGCCATTCCGACATTTAGATAAATGTGGGCGATCAACACCACACAGGATAATGTACGTGTGATGGGTCTGACTTTGGGCACAAAACAGACAATTGCGGCGGCAAAAGCGAAAGTAGCTCCAATTAATTCGCTAGAATCTGGCCACCCTCCCATAGAATAATAGGCGGGTAAGAACACGCCTTGGAATGTTTTCGCAAAATATTTTATCGATTGCGCTGGATCTTGGAAAATAAACAAAAACCGGGCGAGGGGATCTGTGGTCAGCCCCTTTGCAACGATTGTATGGGGTATGAACGAGCCATAATAACTCCACGCCCAAATCAACCAGGGAAGATAGATTAGCGACGTAATGGCAGCGGATGCGGAGTAAAGCTTGGCTAAATCTGTACGGCTTTCTTTGATGGATATTTTCGGATTAAAGATAAGAAAACCAATAGCGATCGCACCGATATAGATAAAACTATCGGGCCTACTCCACATTAGTCCGCCCCAAGAAACTCCCAATAACAGGCTTCGAAAATTGATTGGCGTAATAAGTGCATAAATGGTTAGGGCCAAAAAGAATATTACAATGCCGGTTTCCATACCGTTGATGGCGAAATCGACGGTCTTTAGATCGATGAAAAACATCACAATCAGGAAAGTTGTTGCCCAAACGTTTAAGCGAAGAGTATTCGCTATTTTGAAGAGCAATATGGCAGTGAAGCCCCGCAATATGAAATTTAGCAAACGATAAAGCCACAACACGAGGTCATCGGAAGAATTTCCAGTGAGAAAATTCAGGGCTGCGGGAATAAGGGTGCCGAGCGGTGAAGTGAAGCTATGAATACGCTCGCCTATCGTGAAAACTAAACCATTGCCTATGGCCAAGTTTTTGCTGGCGCGATAAGTGATGTACCAGTCTTCCCAAGCATGTTGAGTGTAATACGCAAAGGCCAACGAAGTAAGGAAAGCAGATAAAAACAAAAGCAGATATATAAGTTGATCGTTTTTGTGAATATTCACTAATTTTTCTTCCTGTATATTCAGTTGAGCTAGGTTTCTTGGGCGGTTCCTCCTAATTATCGATGGCAATAGCACAAGAGGGTATGCCTTTAAAAGGTTATCCTTGATACCTTGTGGTAAATTGGTCTTTCTGAATAGGACTAGGAGGCATCCCTGCCTTGATTAACAAAGTCCAAGTTATGGTAAATTAGACGGTATGTTGCAGCATTTCGAGCAAGGTTACACGCGCGCCAACATCATATGACCGGCCCCGTTTAGAGACAGGCCATCTTTACGTCCGGAAAAATAGCGCTCTTCAGCCTGAGAGGCGTTGAAATAAGTGACGTCTCTGAAACCCATATCGAGCAAGGTCTTTTGCAAATCCGGCGCCTTGAAGCGACTTTTCCATGGCTCGCCGCGCCGTGCGGCGCTGGCCGAGGCTTTGGCGATGGAGCGCTTCACTTGTCCCTGAAGGGCCGCCTCATCAAGTTCAAAATCGAAAGCCACCTGGCTTGAAGGGGGCATGGAAAGTATAGTTTTGAGCGTATTGAAGACAGCGTCACGCTCAAGATACATGGTGACCCCAAGCCATGAGAAGAAAGCTGGAGAGGAAAAATCAAAATCACTTTGCGCCAATCCTTGGGCGAGACTCTGTCGTTCAAAGTCAACCGGCACATAGCTTACATGTTTGGGGATGGCGATTTGAAGCGCGGCAAGACGTTCTTTTTTCCAGTTTTGGGTTGCCGGATAATCAACCTCGAAAATATGAAGCGCTGATGAAGCCTGCGAGGGGCGATAGGCGAAGGTGTCGAGACCAGCACCCAAGATTACATATTGCCGGGTACCGTTGGCCATGGCTTGGGCCAGGCTGTCTTCCGCGAAGCGGTGGCGCATAGCAAACCAGGCGCGCGCCTGGACGAGGGGTGCGCTCTGGTAGCGCCCCAGATTGGCCTCAATTTCGCTTTCTTCCGACCCTTCAACGAAACCGATGGCGAGCGGGTCATTGAGGATCTTGGGGTTTCCATCCAACACCTGATGGGCGGCGCGCAATATGGCTGGAAAACGGGCAGTGAAACTGGCTTCGCCCTCTTTCATGATCACTCCTGTTGTTTGAAATCATCAGAATCGACAAGAAGAATATGTGCGCGGCGAGAGCCATGGGCGCCAAACAATATGATGCCGGCAATATCAGCCGTGCGCGAAGGCCCGGTGATCCACGAGAAGATACGCGGCCAGGTTTGTGGCTGAAAACGCTGGCGGGCGAGATCAAACGCGTCTTCATAAGCGCCGATAATTTGAGCTGTGGCGACCACCACGATGAGAGTGTCGGGCACCAGGTGAAGGGCATGGGGG
>JAJFIN010000362.1 GCA_021774955.1 Alphaproteobacteria bacterium
GCTTGGTGGCAGAACTTGGCGGCGACGAAATCGCCCAAATGATCCAACTCGGCATTGAATATGACCCGCAGCCGCCGTTCGATTGCGGCGCGCCGTCGAAAGCCAGCCCCCATCTCATGGAGGCCGTCAGCGCCATGCTCGCCAGCGCCATGGCCGAAGGCTGAGACAACACGCCTCATTCACATTGCCAAACTTCCGTCATCATTTTAGTCTATCAAACAACCGACTGAAAATGGAGGCGAGGGTATGACCAACTTGCAAAAAGGCCTAATCGGTGGCGCCGCCGCCCTCTTCGTAATCTTTGTCGGTGCTTATCTCTTTATGACTGAAGAGGGTTTTGTCTACCGGATTTCTGAAGGTCAGATTCGCAGCAAAATGAGTGAAAAACTCCCGCTGACCAAAGCCTATCTCTACGTTTTTGAAGTGACCCTCGATAACCCACGCGTTGAACTGATCGAAGGCACCGACCGGGTCAAAGCCGGCATCGATGTCGGGCTCAATCTGCTGATCGGCGGCCAAGACGAACCCTTGGGTGGCACGGTCGATGCCTCAAGTGGTATTCGCTATGTACCAGAGACCGGACAGTTTTTCCTCACCGATCCTCATGTCGAGGATCTCGAAATCGACGGCGTCCCCGCCGCTTATGCCATCCAATTGAACTCGGTCCTAACAACGGCGCTTACGGAATATTATCAATCGCGCCCGATCTATTCGATCGAAGGCAAAGAAACCAAAGACGTCCTCGCCCGACTGCTTTTGAAGGACGTGACGGTTGAGAACAAGAAGCTGGTGATTAGATTGGGGTTGTGAGGGATCGAGCTTCGTGTGGATCATAGGACACTTCGAGGCAAGATAACGTTTATGTATGACCTCTTGATACTTCCCCAGAAAATGCGAAGCATTTATCAGGGGCCCACTCGCAGGTCTGTTGGGTACAGAATTTGTAATATTCCAAAGAATTGGCAACACCTCCGTACAGCCTCTTACGGTATACTGCGCTGAGCAGCCATTGGACCACAGACAAATGCTTCGCATTTTCTGAGGAAGTGAGAAGGGGGCTTTAACAAGATCCCTCGTCCACCCTACGAAACCAACGCGAGTTTTACCCTCGGCGTGATCGGAGACTCGTTAGATTGCATAGCACCGGAATCAAAGGCTTCCTCACACTTCCAACCGATAAGCATCGCCTTCGCGTTTAAGATGACCCGCCGTCGGCCCCGCGAAATGCGTGCCGATAATCAAGGTCGGCGTATCGGCATATTGCGCGAAGATGCGTTTACGCGTTTCGGTGCTGGCCTTCTGGTCATAGTCAACCGCCGCCGCCCAATCCATATGGGCCATTTGGCAGGGATGATGGATAAAATCGCCAGTGATCAACCCTTCCTCCCCATTTGAACGAATCCGTACACTGACATGGCCGATTGTATGTCCTAGGGTCGGCACCAGATCGACCTCATCGCAAATTTGATGGTCAAGCGGCACGAGATCAACCAGCCCGGCTTCAAAAACCGGACCCACGGAATCGTCATAGACCGCGCGTTGTTGCTCATTATCTTCCTGGGCTTGCCAATAGGTGAACTCTTGCTCGGCCATTAGGTAGCGGGCTTTAGGGAATGTCGGTATCCATTTATCGTCGACAAGCATCGTGTTCCAGCCAACATGGTCGACATGCAGATGCGTACACATGACGGTGTCGATGGAGTCTCGCGCAAAACCGGCCGCTTCTAAATCCTTGAGAAAAGTCGTCTGCAGATGATCCCAATTTTTCATCGGCATGCGCGGCTTATCATTGCCAATGCAAGTATCAACAATGATGCGCCGCGACGGCGTTTCGATCACCAGCGCATGCACGCTCATGATCAACTCGCCATCGTCATCCACAAAATGCGGCTTCAACCAATGAATATCTCGCACCGCTTCCGGGGTCACTTGGGGAAATAGAAATTTGACCCCACCTATCGCTTCTAACTCGACAATCTTTGTGACCGTCACGTCACCGATCTTCCATTTCATCATGAGCCGCCTCCCCTTTTGTTTGTCAGACCTATGGGTCCGTTACCTCAATTATACAGAAATTGAGGAAAGAGAAGCGACTCATAAAAGGAGATCAGCTAATTAAAACGCAAACCTATTTAGATTGCTTCACGCTAACATAAGCAAACCCGGCAATATGCTCGCTGTTAAACCGACCGATGGCTTCGAGGATATCGTCATTATTAGCGCGGAAAGAAGTCGCCGCTTCGCCGCTCGAATACGTAATGACAACGACTTCATCGGGTGTTTCGATGCCGATCGCATCGGTCACCGCAACGGACCCTGCGGTCTCAAAATGGTCAGCGCGTGACTCTGCAGCGGCATTCAAAGAATCGAGATCCTGCTGCATTTTGTCCGGATCGTCGTTTTTGTATTCGCTCACCTTGAAAACAAAAACACCTTCGGGCGTATAATCACGTGCAGCAAATGCACCAGAAATTTCACCCTCTATGATCACCACTTCGTCAAGCGCAAGCAAGGATTTGAACGCGGCTCTGCTCTCAATTGAACGCAACATCGGCTTAGGACAGGTTGCGACGAAAAAGTGCCCCGATTTCGGCAGCTTCATCGGTCCAGCGACATCCACAATTTCACCGCTCAACTTCATGCGGCACGTCGCGCGGTCGAGACCGGCTTCAACTTCAGCCAAGGTTTGAGAGGCACTTGTTTCATCGGGTGCCTGATAGAGTCCAAAAACTGCGTAATTATCCATTTTCATCTTCTTTGCTTGGGCGCTCGAGATCGCTGGCGCGGTTGTCAGGACGAGGGCTGTTAGGAGGAGACCGAGAAATTTTCGGGGCATGTATCCATTCGCTTTCTATGATTGACACTATGAGCGCCAGAATGTCCCGCTAATTTCTGCAAGTCTATTAGTGAAAAATAGGAACAACCTGTGCAATAATGCACAGCATGAATTGGGATGATCTAAGAATTCTGAGGGCTGTTGGCCACGCGGGCTCTTATTCCGGCGCTGCACGGCAATTAGAAATAACGCACAGTACGGTGTCGCGCCGCATGCGCGCGCTTGAAGCCTCGCTCGGCGTCGCTCTTTTTGAACAGGTGAGCGGCAGCCTGGTTTTGACCGCCGCCGGTGAAGACCTCGCCGTCACGTCAAGTCGCCTCGGCGAAGAAGTCGATGCCGCAGAGCTGCGGGTCATGGGACGTGATGCCGAACTGAAAGGGTCGATCAAGCTATCGATTGTCGATGCCACCGCGCGAAACTTGATGCCCAGTTTTGAAAGATTTCTCACCCTTTACCCGGGTATTGAGTTGGAGATTGAAGTTGGGCCTAATCTCACCAGCCTGCCGCGGCGTGAAGCCGACGTCATCGTGCGGGCAACCAATTCACCACCAGAAATTTTGGTTGGACGCAAAGTCGCGACCCATAACTTTCCCGTTTACGCAACACCAGCTTTGTTGGAAAAAATGGGGCAAGAGACGCCGCTTGCCGATTTTCCCTGGGTGCTCTGGGGCAATGGCATGATGGATACCTGGATGGACCGTTACGTACCTCAGGCCCGAGTTGTCTGCAGAGCCAATACGGCCTCTGCCATGGTTGAAGCTGTACGCGCCGGTATTGGTCTAGGTCATCTTTCTTGTTACGGTGTTGATACTGACCCTGATTTTGTCAGAATCTACCCCGCCGATGAAAACTTCAATCTCGGCATTTGGCTGCTCACCCATCCCGATCTCAGGAAAACCGCCCGTATACGGACTTTCATGAAATTCCTCGACGCGGAAATGACCGCGCAACGCGACACCATCGAAGGACGCGCACCCACGCGCATTGAAAAATATAAAGATTTGTAGAGTCAGGGCGGAGTTGACATTATTACATTAGTGTAATACATTACGTTAATGGAATGGAGCGTCGAATATACCAATGAGTTTGGCGCGTGGTGGCAAGAGCTGTTTGAAAAGCAACAGGATGCTATCGCCGCAAGTGTCGGCCTCCTGAGCCATTATGGCCCGCAGCTCGCACATCCACACTCGTCGAGCATTGAGGGCTCAAAGCACACTCACATGCGGGAATTGCGCGTGCAAAGTGGAGGAAAGCCACTTCGAATTTTCTACGCGTTTGACCCCCGGCGGACAGCAATCTTATTGATTGGTGGAGACAAAACCGGAGATCAGCGATTTTATCAGAAGTTTATTCCGTTAGCAGATGAGCTTTATGACCAATATGTAGAAGAACTTCGAAAGGAAGGGTTGTTATGAGCGGACACAAATCTTTTAACGAATTGACAAAAGACTGGTCAGAGGAACGCCGTAATCGTGTTAAAAAACAAACAGAGGTCCTCGCTGAAGAAATGACATTGAGCGAGTTACGCAAGGTCTTAGACGTTAAACAGCAAGAAATTGCCGATCATCTCAAAGTCAAACAACCTGCAGTCGCCCGGCTTTTAGGACGTTCGGATATGCATGTCAGCAACCTACGCCGGTTAATAGAATCTCTAGGCGGAGAATTAGATATTCATGCACGTTTTCCTGAGGGGGATGTCAAAATTACTAATCTTGGCGAGCAACCACAAAAAGACTTCGATGAACAAGAATAGTACGGCAATTGCCTACGCGTCTTCATGATCCTCACAAAGGTGAACCTCGAAAGCCGAATGCACAATGCCCAATCCCGATGGTAACAACTCACGATAGGCCGCCGATGGTTTCGGGTGATGGGTTACGATCGCTGCTTGCAGGGCATAGATACCCGGCCCGACCGACCATATGTGAATGTCAGAAATGACATTTGTGTCGACACCCTCGATGGCGGCCTTTACCGCATCGACATGCCCTGAGGGGGCTTGATAATCGAGCAGGACCTGCGCGGTTTGCCTGGTCAACCCATAAGCCCAACGCGTGATCAGCACCGCGCCGACAATCCCCATGACCGGATCGAGCCATACCCAACCAAGCGTCTTACCAGCGACAAGGGCAATGATCGCCAACACTGATGTCAGTGCATCGGCAAGCACATGCAGATAGGCCGACCGCAAATTGTGGTCATGCTCATGTTTGTGACCATGGCTATGGGCATGGCCATGATCGTGTCCATGCGAATGTCCGTGATCATGATGTTCAGCCCCAGCGAGCAGCACAATGCTCAGCCCATTGACAATAAGGCCGACGACCGCAACGCCAATCGCCGCGTTAAAAGAGATCACCACTGGATTGAGCAGCCGGTCGAAACTCTCAACCGCCATGCCCACCGCAAAAATGCCGAGCAGCACAGCGCTGGTAAAACCTGCAAGCGCATTGATCTTACCCGAGCCAAAGCTAAACCGCGCATCGCCGGCATAGCGTCGGGCAAACCAATAAGCAAAAACAGAAATACCCAGCGCCAAAGTGTGCGATGCCATATGGACACCATCGGCCAACAGTGCCATCGACCCGAACGCCAAGCCGGCAATGATCTCCACC
>JAJFIN010000363.1 GCA_021774955.1 Alphaproteobacteria bacterium
CTCATCGACGATGGCAAAATAGTGACCGCGCTGGGCCATCATCTCCAGCGAGTACTTCATGTTGTCGCGTAGGTAATCAAACCCGAATTCGTTGTTAGTACCGTAGGTGACATCGGCGGCGTAGTTTTCGCGCCGTTGGTCATCATCGAGCCCGTGGACAATGCAGCCCACCCGCAGGCCGAGGAATTGATAAATTTGCCCCATCCAATCGGCATCGCGTTGGGCGAGGTAATCATTGACCGTGATGACATGGACGCCGCGTTCGGTCAGTGCATTGAGGTAAACCGGTAAGGTCGCAACGAGGGTTTTCCCCTCACCAGTTTTCATTTCTGAGATTTCGCCTTCGTGCAGGACCATGCCGCCGAGGAGTTGGACATCGTAATGGCGTTGACCGAGCGTTCGTTTGGCGGCCTCGCGCACAGTGGCGAAGGCTTCGACGAGCAGGTCATCGAGGGTTTCGCCGTCATTCAGGCGCTCTTTGTATTCATCGGTTTTTGCCTGTAAAGCGTTGTCGCTTAGGGCAGCGAACTCTTCTTCCAAGGCATTGATGGCGTCGACCTTCTTGGCCAGTGGTTTAAGGCGACGGTCATTGGACGTGCCAAATATTCGACGAGCAACGGCGCCAAACATAGGAAGAAACCTTTCTTACCAGGCCGATCGGGATTGATCCCCTCAAAACCGGGCCTTACTTTTGATTGCCGTGCTTCCAAACGGAATATTGATATCCTCTTTTTATAGAAACACTTAGCTGGAAAATCCGCATAAAACCGGGCGCTGAACCCGCCCGAGCGCATTAGTCCCACAAAAGTCCTAAAAATTGAGGAAATCCACGGAGTTGAGGAGACATAAGCAGCCGGCTGGGTGTTGTCAACGCACCCACGCCGCGTTCACCTTGATTTTAATCACTGGCTCCGACAGCCAAGTGTGGTAAATCGGACCGTTTCTTGCGTGGAATCGTGTGCCCCGTCCCAATTTGCCAAAAAATGGCGACGTTTTGTTGATTGGATGGTAAAAGGTGAGTGTTAAAGCGCATGGGTGGGGGCGTTTAAAGTGTGCGTACGGGTAAATGGTGACCAATGGACTTTGATTGGGACGAAGGTAAAAATCCGACCCACATCGAAACGGCTATTTCATTTATAGCGGTTTTGCTGGGCGTGTGCCTGTTTGGCACAGGTCTGTTTGTCGGTGTGCGCGGCAGCGTCGACGGTCCCTATCAGAATGTCACGCCACTTGCCGGGACTAAGACCGATATGGTCATCGCCCGGGTCAACGGAAATGCCATTCGGATGTCCGATGTGGTTATGGCGCAACAGGATTTGCCCAGTGAATACCGCTCTCTGCCGACCATGGATGTCTTCAACGCCGTGCTGGAGCAGCTGATTGATCGACGCCTGATGTCGGAAGAAGCGCGCCGGTCTGGGTTTGAGCAAAGACGCGATACGCGTAATCAGATCAAACATTACAGCGATGCTGTGCTCAGCGATGCCTATCTCCTCAATGTCATTGATCAGAAGGCCACCGACCATGCGGTTTTTCAGCTTTATGAAGAACGCTACCTCAAAGCTGAGGCGACCGAAGAGGTTCATGTGGCGCAGATCCTAGTGCGCACGGAAAAAGAAGCACAGAAGGTTGTGCGGAGCTTGGCTTCGGGAAAAATTTTCGCCGATATTGCGCGGCGCCAATCGGTCGATAGTTGGGCCGTGCACGGTGGCGATATGGGCTATACGACAACCGAGCGTCTTCATCCGGAAGTTGCCGATGTTCTTCAAGGGATGGCTCCGGGGGCCGTGACGGATCCCTTTGAGACCAGTTTTGGATGGCATGTCGTTAAACTCATTGACCGGCGACAAAAAACACCGCCGCGCTACAAGGATGTGCGCCAATCGCTAAAACGCGAACTGGTCCAAATAGTTGTCGAGGATCACCTGCGCCGGTTGCGGGAAACGTCAACAATCGAGCGCTTTACACCGGAAGCGCAAGGCCTTGACAGTACCGTCATAGCATCCCAATAAGGTTCTCTACTCTCTCGCGCGTTCTGCGTATTTGTGCCCTTCAGTGGCGGTTTTGGGATGTCCCATGGCTAAGGCGAAAAAGCCTGCTTCCAGGAAAAGTCCGTCTGCGGATGTACAGTCCGTGCTTGATCCTCTCTCGGCGGCGATGAAGTCGGCCTTTCTGCGCCAAAGTGCAGGACAGGCCGCGGTTCATAAAACCAAGGAGCCCCCTAAAAAGAAAAGGGTGCGGCCCGCAGTCGGGAAGAAAGAAGCCGGGCTCGATGACGGTACTCAGGTGTCGCCGCTCGCTCCAGCTCATTTTCCGAAATTACCAGCCATTGCTGGCGTCGAATTGGGCTGTGCGAAAACTGGCTCCAAGTATAAAGGCCGGACAGATTTTTTGGCGGTGCGATTGGCGCCTCACACAAGCGTTGCCGGTGTCTTTACCCAGTCGATGACGGCCGCCGCCCCGGTCGAATGGTGTCGGCAAGCGCTGGCCGCAGGCGGTGTGCAGGCTGAGGCGCGATTGTTGCTCGTCAATGCCGGCAATGCCAATGCCTTTACCGGCCGGGCCGGCATGGACGCGGTCAAAACATTGGCGTCAAAAGCATCGACCAGCGAGGGCTGCCGGCAGCGCGATATCTTTATCTGTTCGACCGGTGTGATCGGTGAGCCCTTAGACACCAAGCCACTAATCAAAGGTTTCGGGCAAGCGTTGAAGAGCGCCACGCCTGAAGCGTGGGAAAATGCCGCACGCGCGATCATGACCACCGATACATATCCGAAGGGGGTCACCAGAACGGCGTTGATTGACGGGGTGCCGGTGACGATCAATGGCATCTCCAAAGGGTCGGGCATGATTGAGCCGGATATGGCGACCATGCTGGCCTATGTTTTTACCGATGCCGCTCTGCCCGCCGCCGTTCTGCAAACACTGCTTGTGCTAGGCGTGCGTGAGAGTTTCAACGCGATCACGGTTGATAGCGATACTTCGACCAGCGATTCTGTTCTCCTCTTTGCAACCGGTCAGCAGACGGAACAATGTAAAATCACCCGCGCAGGAGATCGCCGCCTGGCTGATTTTCGAAACAAACTTCAAGAAGTTCTGACGGAGCTTGCCCATTTGATTGTCAAAGACGGCGAGGGGGCGACAAAGTTTGTGACCGTCAATGTGACCGGCGCGGCAACACCAAAGTCGGCAAAAATCATTGCCCGGTCGATTGCCAATTCACCGCTCGTGAAAACTGCCCTTGCTGGTGAAGATGCCAATTGGGGACGGGTGGTTATGGCTGTGGGCAAGGCGGGTGAACCGGCGGACCGGGACAGGCTTGCCATTCAATTTGGACCGCACCGGGTGGCTCATAAGGGTGCGCGGGATCCCAACTATAGCGAAGCAGCGGTGTCGCGTTATATGAAGCAGGCTGAGATTGAGCTAAGCGTTGACGTTGGCATTGGCAAAGGCCAAGCGCGGATTTGGACGTGCGATTTGACCCACGGTTATATTTCGATCAATGCGGATTACCGGAGCTGAAATCTTGGCGCATCCCCAATCCCAACTAAAGACCGTGTTTCCGATCTCTGTTGATGCCGATAGGGTGGGTACGGACCGATCACATTATATCAAGACCGAACGGCTTGTATTGCGGCGATTGCGGCCCCATGATGTTGGGGATGTAACGGCCCTTGTGTCTGATTGGGATGTCGCCAAGCAGGCAGGATCGATCCCGTTTCCATACACCACAGCCGATGCGGTCGATTGGATCGCTTATGCGGACGCCGCTTGGGAGCGTGGCAGTGAGTATATCTTCGCCATAGAGCGCGGCACCGATATGCGGCTCATCGGCGCCATGGGCATGCGCCTAAAGCGCGGCTGGCAGGGCCCGAAAGGTCATATCGGCTATTGGATTGGTAAGCCCTATTGGGCGCACGGATATGCCAGCGAAGCCTTGGGCGCGTTTAAATCATTTTGTCTTAACCAGGTTGGTATGTTGCACCTCGTCGGGACGGTGTTTGCCGACAATGAACGCTCAGTACGGGTGCTCGAGAAAAATGGTTTTTACCGCCAGCGCTTGCAATGGCGCACCTATCCCGATCGCGGGGGCAAGCGTAAAGTTTGGGTGTTGCAATGGTCACCCGGCTCAGTGGATGCGATGTCATGAAGACACTACTGGTCAGCGCTTGTGCTTTGATCGATAAGGCCGGTGCGGTGTTGTTGGCGCAACGGCCCGAAGGCAAGTCTATGGCGGGCCTGTGGGAGTTTCCCGGCGGCAAAGTCGAACCTGGTGAGACACCCGAAGCTTGTCTTGTTCGCGAGCTTGAAGAAGAGCTTGCGCTCACCGTGGGCGAACAAGATTTGGAGCCCTTTACTTTCGCCTCTCACAGATATGAGAGCTTTCATCTGTTGATGCCGCTTTATCTGTGTCGCGCCTGGTCGGGAACATTGTCAGCGCAGGAAGGTCAAGCCCTCGTCTGGGTAAAGCCTGCAGAGATGAATGACTATCCTATGCCGCCGGCCGATGAGCCATTGATTGCGCAACTGATCGCGCGGCTTCGGTAATTAAAGGGACAGTTTACTTAATTCAAATTTGGGGCAAAAAACATCAGTTTTCTGCGGATTAATTAAGTAAACTGTCCCTTTAATTATAAACTGTCCCTTTAATTACGTTTGGATTATGCCGCGACGGCCTGCACTTCAATCTGATGATCATCGCTTTCTTTGACGCGCTCTTTGGCGACATACATAAGTGCGTCTGCTTTCGATAACATCTGATCGGCCATCACACGGTCATCGACCGTTGAAACGGCGATACCGAAAGAGAAGGTGACACCGTCGTGTTTTTATTCATCGAAGGTTTTGGTGTTACGGTGGCAAACTAAGCGTGCTTCGGTCAGATCCGTTCGTGGCAAGATGACGCAGAATTCATCCCCGCCATAACGACAAGCAATATCGACTTCGCGAATGCTTTTCTTAATCACTTCGCCAACCAACATCAAAATGCGATCGCCTTCTTTGTGTCCTTTTGTGTCGTTGACCTGTTTGAATTTGTTGAGATCAAAATAAACCAGGCAAAGCGCGGAGTTGGCGCGCTCGGACATGGCGCACTCGCGGCGTAGTACCTCATGCAGGTAACGATGATTGTAAAGGCCGGTGAGTTCGTCGCGCACCGATTGCTCTCGCAATTGTTCGGTTCGCTCGGCCACAATCTCTTCCAGAGATTCAGCGTAATCTTCGAGCGAAGCACGGCTCTGCTCCACTTCGGCAACGAGGCTTTGAATGTAGGTATCAAAAACCAATTGCATATCGAACATGAGGAAGCGCGTTAATGCATGACGAAATCCTTTGCGCCCTTCTTCGGACTGGAGCAGGGGAACTTTTTCGGACAGGACTTCTTCTATGACTGACTGCAGTAAAACAATGGCAGAGACATAGAGCTTTGGGGACACACCAATACGCTTGTGTACCTTGCCGATCATCAAACGCTTGTTGACGTATTCCACGTCGTAATAGCCTTCGAACAGCTCCAAGAGATAACGCCGCATAGCATCTTGAAGGCGTCGCAATGAATCGGAATCGCCGATCATCAGAGTGATTTCAGGAACCTCCAACTGACTGGTGTAGAACATGTTTGCGATTTCGTTGGCGTGGGTGGTCACATGCTCTTTCAAGGATAGCATGATACCTTCATCAATTTTGGTTATGCCCAATAGTGCCTTGCGGCTTTCGATCTCGCGATCGGTAATATGCATTTGTTCCGCGAGCGATTTATCGGTGGAGTTGTGATCGTTCCCAAATTGTTTTTCCAACAATACTGACATTGACTATAATTTTCTTTCTTCGTACGGCGCTGACTTTGATCTTCAAGTGTTTTGGTTAAACCATCGTAAAGTCTGAAGTAATACGTAGACGGATTAAAGTTAGTCACCTACATAAAACAATTGGGGATTGTGGGTTTGGTCTGTGGATGATTTTTTTGGCGTAGCTTTGAAGGGTTACCGTAAGCTAAGTAAGGATTTTGTCGTGCTTCCGGGATGACAAATGAGAGGAACTACAATCCTGCCCATGGTTCGAGACGGCGCTAAAGCGCCCCTCACCATGACGCTCCTATTTGTGGCAGTCGGGCGTTTCTATTAAAATTGCTGTCACCCTGAGGAAGGGCGCAGCCCTGTCTCGAAGGGTGGGCCGCACGCACCACCCAACAATTGTCACCCCGGAATCGCGCCAGCGATGTCCGGGGTCTGGCGACAAACAATTGGCTCTCATGTGAAACCCGGATCCCGGACAGCACTGCGTGCTTCCGGG
>JAJFIN010000364.1 GCA_021774955.1 Alphaproteobacteria bacterium
ACCAAGTAATCCATCTGAAACATTTAGTATATCATACCAGTGGTCTGAGGGACCAGTGGTGGTTGTTGGGACTCGCCGGTTGGTCGGAGGGCGATATCGTTAGTCAAGCGCAGCTCCGCAGCGTAATAAGTCGTCAAAGCGCACTCAACTTCACTCCTGGTACGGAGTACGAATACAGTAATACTGGTTATACATTGATGGCAGAAGTTGTAGCAACAGCATCGGGATCATCATTTACGGAGTATGTTAAGTCTCAAATATTTGATCCTCTTAAGATGACACATAGCCAGTTTTATAGCGATCAAGAAGCCATTGTTCGAAATAGAGCGTATTCCTACCATCAAATTGATGGAACGATCCGAAAATCCTTGTTGAATTTTTCGAACGTCGGCGCCACAGGAATGTTTACAACGGCAGAAGATCTAGCGCTGTGGCTAGACAATTTTCGCCACATGCAAGTGGGCGGTGTTGTGGCTACCGAAAACATGCAGCAAAAAGGCGAATTGGTTGATGGCACAGAGTTAAGTTATGCGCGAGGAATTTTCGCAGGAAATTATCGCGGGTTGAATGCTATAGGTCACGATGGCGCTGATGCGGGCTTTCGCAGCTATGTTATTTGGTTCACCAAACCCAATACGGGTATTGTTGTCTTAAGTAATTTTGCATCCATCAATCCAGCGGAATTGGGGACGAATATCGCTGATATTGTTCTTTCAGATGATTTTCCAAATCCCAAACCAGCGGCGGAGATCCCGCAGAAAATCCAAGGGGAAACGATCACAATCGATGCCGAACAGCTGCAACATCATGTTGGCACCTTTGAGGTTGAAGGTGGCCTCACCCTCCAGATTACCCTTGCTGACAACGGGCTCGTCGCCGCGGCAAATGGACAGGAGAGTCCTCTTGTTCCGATCTCCCAAACCGAGTTCCTGCTAAAACAGTTCAACGCGAGAATAATCTTTGAACCAAACGGTGACAAGCAGACAGAGAATCTCATCTTCACCCTTAACGATGTGCCGTCCAAAGGTACGCGCGTAGTGCAATCAGAACCACCGACCGTAAATCTTCTGCAAAACTATATCGGTGTCTATCACAGCACTGAATTGGAGACCGAATATCACATTGCTGTCGTTGACAATGAGCTTCGTGTTCGACATCAGAGGCGCGGTAGCAGCATTATGGTCCACAAAAAGCAAGATCATTTTACCTCCAGTTTGTTGCAAGACATGATTTTTGACCGCGACCAAAGTGGCCGCGTGATTAAAATGCGTGTGACTGCAGGTGAAGCACGAAATGTTGTGTTCGAAAGGTTATGGGAGGATCCAGTGTGGAACGAAAATCTCGAACCCTCTTCAACCGATTGACGTCTTTACGAAGCACCGCAATTTGTCTTTGCCTCTCCTGGAGCTTCCCGTTGGGAAGTGTTTTTGCACAAGAACTACAGTTCGATGTCGTTTTCGAGGGGGGACGTGTAATCGACCCCGAAACCGGATTGGACGCTGTTCGAAATGTCGGTGTCAGAAACGGCTCTATAGGAGCGATCTCAGTAGAGCACCTTACGGGAGCAGTAACGATCGATGTGTCGGGGTTGGTTGTCGCTCCGGGATTTATTGACCTGCATGCTCACGGACAAGATGTCAAAGCTAACACTCTACAAGCGCAAGACGGAGTAACCACTGCGTTGGAACTGGAAGTGGGAACTTTTCCGATCCACCAAGCGTACGCGGCTCGTGACAGTAAGAGCATCCTTAATTACGGTTATAGTGTTTCTCATCTAGGTGTGCGAACACAGGTTCTGCGCGGGTATTTACCCAAAAGTTTTTCTGAAATAGCGGCCAATGATATTGCGCAGCCAGAGCAATTAAATCAGATCCTACAAGTCTTGTCTGAGGGGCTCAATGAAGGGGCTCTCGGTATTGGGTTGGGACTCGAATACAGTCCAGGAGCAGGTCGTGCCGAGGTATTTCGCATATTCGAAACTGCAGCGAGTGACGGGGTGCCGGTAATAGTCCATCCACGACGCGGAATTCATCAAGATCCTACTCCAGAACCAGCGTTGCAAAGCGTACAGGAACTTGTTGCAAATGCCGCCGCCACCGGTGCAGTGGTTCACATCTGTCATGTGACCAGCACAGCACTTAAGGAAACGGCGGAAGTGATCACTTTAATAGATCGCGCGAGAGAGAACGGAGTTAATGTTACCACGGAAGCTTACCCCTATGCGGCGGCGAGTACCGATCTTGGATCAGAAATGTTTTCACCTGGTTGGCAGAAACGATTGGGCGGCATAAGTTTTTCTGATCTGGTTTGGGTGGCAAGTGGCGAGAAACTAACCGAGTCGAGTTTCAATGTATTTCGCTCTCAAGCTATCGGCGGGCAGGCCGGGAATGTGATTATTAATTCAATTCCGCCGTCGGCTGTGGATGCGGCAATTGCCCACGCCGACATAGTGATAGCTTCAGATGGATTGCCCTGGATCACGGGATTGGAGCATCCACGCGGGGCCGGTAGTTTCTCGCGAGTCCTCGGACGTTATGTCCGTGAACGCCAGATTCTGGAATTGCCGCTCGCGCTTGCGAAAATGACGATCCTGCCAGCGAAGATACTTGAAGATGTCGCCCCGATGATGAAGAAAAAGGGCCGTATCCAATTGGGCGCGGATGCGGACATCACGATATTTGATCCTGCTAGTGTCATTGACGCTGCGACTTATCGGGCGCCTGCACGACCCTCCAACGGGATTATATATGTTCTCGTCGGAGGCACTTTCGTCGTCCGAAATGGTAAGTTCGTGGAGGGTGTCTATCCTGGAGAGGCCATTCGCGGAGCATTATTCTAAAACTAGTGCTGACGGTCGTATGGTGTAACCACACTCCGCTCAGACTTGACATCACCCACAATCATATTTAACAAAAACATACCAAACGTTAGGTTTATTATTTTGCCTGACTGGACAGCTCATTAATGAGGCTGCGCTGGTTATTTTTGGATAAAAAAGGGGGTTGCATGGGAGATCATACAGTCGTTGCTGGAGTTGGCATGGTTCCATTTTCAAAACCCGGTCAAAGCGGCACCTACGACATCATGGCTGAAAAAGCGGTGAAGGCGGCCCTTGCTGATTCCGGGCTCGATTATACCGCCGTCAAGCAAGTTTACGCAGGATTTGTGTATGGCGATTCCACTTCAGGTCAAACGGCAGTCTATCGACTAGGGCTGACCGGTGTTCCCATTATTAACGTCAACAATAATTGCTCAACCGGCTCGACGGCACTTTTTCTAGCGCGTCAGGCGGTGATGAGCGGACAGGTTGATTGCGCGCTTGCGTTGGGATTTGAACAAATGAACCCGGGAGCCCTGTCTTCAGTTTACAATGACCGACCGCAGCCTCTTGGACGATTTACCGAAGAAATGAATATCGTCCAGGGCGGGAACTCGAATACTCCCTTGGCGGCACAATTGTTTGGTGGTGCGGGTGCTGAATATGCAAAAAAATATGACACCAAGCCTGAAACATTCGCTCGTATATCGGTCAAAGCGCGTCGTCACGCGGCAAAAAACCCTTTCGCCGTTTTTCGCACCCCATTGACGGTAGAAGAAGTATTGGACTCCCCAAGAATTCACGATCCACTCACACGTTATCAATGTTGTCCTCCAACGTGTGGTGCGGCCGCTGCTGTTGTGTGTGCGGAGGATTTTGCAAAATCGCATAACATCGACCGTGCTGTTAGGATTTCTGCGCAATCGATGCGTACCGACTATGCTAATACGTTCACGGACCATTCCATGATTTCATTGGTCGGTTACGACATGACCAAAGCAGCAGCTCAGGAAGTGTATGAAACAACAGGGATTGATCCCAAAGACGTGAAGGTTGTTGAACTTCATGATTGCTTTACAGCAAATGAATTGCTCTCATACGAAGCCTTAGGATTAACACCTGAAGGAACCAGTGAACGCTTCATTTGGGATAATGACAATACATACGGCGGCCAGGTAGTGACAAACCCTTCCGGCGGCCTTCTGTCTAAGGGGCACCCCTTGGGGGCCACAGGACTTGCACAGTGCACAGAGCTTGTCTGGCAACTTCGCGGTGAAGCGGAAGAGCGGCAGGTGAGTGGCGCTAAGGTTGCGCTCCAACACAATCTCGGTCTGGGCGGTGCCTGCGTTGTAACGGCCTACCAAGTTTAATACTGGATCTCCAAAACTGCTACTAACCTAGACCTAATGATCGAAATTATTATATGTCCCAATCCCCTGCATACAGACCGTCTCATGTGAAATTGGTTGATAGCCCCTATCTCCTTTTTTTAGGTGATGTTGAAGAGCTGTTTAATGCAAAAACTGCAGCAGGTATCTTCTATTGGCGGCCTGAACTCTGCGCGGGGCAATTCCGGTTTGGAGAAGCGTCTGTAGATTTAGGATTACCAAACCTATCACTTCAAGAAGCTGTGGAGCGCGGTGTCAAAACCCTAGTGATCGGAGTCGCACCGGGGGGCGGTCAGCTGCCCGAACGTTGGTTGAGTTATTTGGTTGAGGGGCTGTCGGCGGGTTTGGATATCGCCAACGGCTTACATACCCAGCTTAGCACAATTCCCGAAATTCGTCGCGTGGCAGAAAAATTTGATCGTAAAGTCATAGATCTCCGATATCCGCATGAAGATTTTCCCTTGGGGAGCGGCGCAAAACGTGGCGGTCAGCGTCTTCTCACAGTGGGGACAGATTGCGCTGTAGGCAAGATGTATACCGCACTGGCAATTGAACGGGAAATGCAAGCTCGTCATATGAATGTGGATTTCCGAGCTACCGGGCAAACCGGTATTATGATTGAAGGTGACGGTGTGTCGGTGGACGCGGTTGTATCGGATTTCGTTTGTGGAGCGAGCGAACAATTAAGCCCGGCAACAAGCGACGATCATTGGGATATTATTGAAGGGCAAGGGTCTCTGTTTCATCCGTCTTATGCGGGGGTCTCCCTTGGTTTACTCCATGGCAGCCAGCCAGACGTAATTGTTCTGTGTCATGATTTAGCACGGAGCAATCACATCAGCGTCGAAGGTTTTCCTCTACCGGAAATCCAAGAATGCTTAGATCTGAACCTCGCCCTTGGGCGCCGCACCAACCCTGATATCCAATGCGGCGGGATTAGCTTAAATTCGTCCTCGGTATCCGATGCTGATGCCATTCGCTACATGAGGAAGTTGTCGCAAGCCCTGTCTATTCCTGTAGTCGACCCTGTGCGCACAGGCGTTGCACCAATTGTTGATGGCCTGATTGGGATCTGAGGCCATGAAATTGAACGTTCTCACAGAGAACTGGCCCTTGAAAAAACCTTTCGTGATCGCGCGGGAATCCATTGAGAATGTTGATGTGATTTTAGTGGAGATAAAAGATGGTCAATTTGTTGGACGTGGCGAAGGGGTGCCCCAGCTCATTTATGATCAGACTACGAATTCCTGCAAAAAGCAGATCGATGCGATCAAACCAAACATTGAAACAGGGACCACACGATCAGAGTTGATGAACTTACTCCCGCCCGGATCAGCCCGGAACGCAGTCGATTGTGCCCTATGGGACCTGGAAGCCAAAAAAACAGGTAGATCAGTATGGAGTTTGTTGGATATCGCCGAACCCCGTTCCGCCATTTCTGGAGATATGACGATCGGACTTGAGACAATCGAGGGAACAATAAGTGCCGCTCGGAACGCTTCCAGCTTTGATTTAGTCAAATTGAAATTGAACGAAGAGCTCGTAATGGAGCGAGTCGCAGCAGTGCGTATTGGCGCCCCAAAAAGTGGCATAATGGTGGATGTCAATGAAGCATGGTCATTGGATGAGTTGAAGTTCTACGCCCCTTTGCTGAAAGTAGCAGGTGTTGTTCTAATCGAGCAGCCGTTACCGCGCGGGCGAGATTGGGGCCTCATCGATTATGATTGCCCCATTCCTCTTGCTGCAGATGAATCCTGTTTTGACCGCATGGATCTCGATTACCTGACCGGTCGCTATCAGTATGTGAATATCAAACTCGATAAAACCGGGGGCCTAACCGAAGCGCTCGCGCTTTGCCGGGAGGCCCGGTGCCGCGGATTCGGGTTGATGGCGGGCTGCATGGTAAGCACCTCACTTTCAATGGCACCCGGTTTTGTTTTAGCAAGTCAATGTGAATACAGAGACCTTGATGGGGCTACAGGACTGGTGGATGACCGTACCCATCCGATGAAAGTAGAAGCAGGTTTGATCCATCCATTTTTAACCACACTTTGGGGCTGATCCCACCGCCCGGACTTTTAGCTAGTCCGTTAGATGACCATGAGGATTTGACGAATGAAAAATACACCCAACTCCAATAGCGCCAGAGACATTGCTCATGTGCTGCATCCAACAACTGATCTGGTCAGGCACCAGCAGGAGGGGGCGACGATCATCACCAGCGGTAGCGGCATCTATGTGATTGATGAAACGGGCAGAAAATACATCGAGGGGATGTCTGGATTGTGGTGTGCCTCGCTCGGGTTCGATGAGCGAAGCATTGTAGATGCTGTTTACGAACAAATGAAGAAACTTCCATTTTATCACGGATTTTCACAAAAGGCCGTGCTTCCGACCATCGATGTTGCAGAGCGTCTAAAGGATATGGTTCCGTTTGAAGCGTCAAAGGTATTCTTTGTGAACTCCGGTTCGGAAGCCAACGATACGCTCGTGAAAATCATCTGGTATTACAACAACGCTATAGGTAAGCCGAACAAGAAGAAAATAATTGCGCGCAGACAAGCCTATCATGGAGTGACAATATTCACAGGAAGCTTGACAGATGTGCCGATCTATAAACACGGATTTGATCGCCTTGAT
>JAJFIN010000365.1 GCA_021774955.1 Alphaproteobacteria bacterium
GTTCTGGGGGCGCTCCTGATTACTGCCAATAGCGCCCATGCACAGCAAACCGTATTTGTGCCGAGCCTTGATATCCGGGAGCTTTACACAGATAATGTCGCGCTAACCGACACGAACACAGAAAGTGATTTTGTCACAACCGCCACTGCCAACTTAACGGTCACGCGGCTGTCTCCCCGTGTTCAACTTTTCTTTAATGGCACTGCCTCTTACGATATATATGCCGATCGGAGCGATCTGGATGGTTTTAGACCCAGCGTTCTTGGCGTGGCCACAGCTGAAGTTGTCGAAAACCGTCTCTTCCTTGATACACGCGCCTCTGTAATTGAGCGCGCAGTCCGCAGGACGACACCCGGTCCTGCCGTGGCCAGAACATCGCCCACAGATCAGACCCGCATCCTGAATTTCTCGATCACGCCGCAATTTGTGCATGACTTCGATGGTCGCGCTCAGGCCCAGGTCATTGTTGGCTATAGCGCGACACGTTTTGGCAAAACAGATGTTGGCTCAAATGCCTCACAGCTAAAAGATACCAACGATTTCAATGCCTCAGCAGCCTTGTCCAGTTCCTGGCGCGCATCACGCATTCGCTGGCAACTCGCCAGCAGCTTTTTGAGAAATGATAACAAAAGCCAACAGATATCGGTGAATGGCGTATTGGAATATGCCTTAAGTCAGGGCGTCATTCCCTTTGTTCGCGCTGGCTATGATGACATTGAAGATCGCACCCTGAACAACCAAGATAGCAGCGGCGAGGTTTATTCTGTGGGGTTGAGTTGGATCCCGGGTTCCCGCCTATCTTTCAAAGGCGAAATAGGCCACCGCTATGGTGGCATTTCCGGCGCGGCCAGCCTTGATTATGCAATCACATCGGCGCTTAATCTCGCTATCCGCTATTCTGAAGGCATCTCAACGCAACAGCAATCATTATCAAACTCCCTAGGCCTTCTCGAATTTGCCGATGCCGGCACGCTTGGTGGTGGCGCCAATTCCCCCGTCTTAGTGGATAATGTCGGCGCACCGGCCCAAATCGGCAACAATACGCTCTCCCTCACAAATTCAAGCTTTAAATCTCAAAATCTCTCTGTGGGGCTCAACGGCATCATCCGTAATACGGTTCTCTTTTTGAAAGCCTATCACATCACGCGGAATTTTGACGCCAATGCGACTACCCCAGCAGCCAATGAAACTGTTGCCGGAGGAAGCGTTCAGCTATCACGGCAGCTTTCAAGTGGCGTTTCTGTCCGCCTAGGCGGCACATATAGTGAAACTCTTGACCCGCGCACCCCGGCAGAAGATGACAGTCAGGTGACCGGACGCGCCTCGTTATTCTACACCATCAACTCGTCACTCTCGACCTCAATCAATTATGATTATAGAAATCTTCAAACTAAAATTGGTGATGCTGTTGAAAATGCGATTACAGCTTATCTCAATATAACATTTTAGATGGAAGCATGTACCTCAAACATTTCAAGTTCAGGGCGCAACCTTTCCAGCTCTCTCCCGACCCGCGCTTCTTGTATGAAAGCAGTGTACACGCACGCGCCATTGCCCATTTAAAGTTTGGCCTCAATCAAGGTGATGGTTTCATTGTCATTACGGGAGACGTCGGCGCTGGTAAAACCACTATTATTCAGCATCTTCTCTCGACCTTGAGCCACCGGAAATATGTGGCTTCGACCGTTGTCATGACCAATCTGGATGACAACGATCTCATTCGCATGATTGCATCAGGCTTTGGGCTAAAACAGGAAGGCCGGGATAAAACATCCATTTTGCGCGACATAGAAGTCTTCCTGCGTAATACTAATCGTCAACGCAAACGTGTCCTTTTGTTTGTTGACGAAGCCCAAAACCTGTCAGTTACGGCATTAGAAGAATTGCGTATGCTCTCGAACATTCAGGTCGATGGGAAACCACCTCTACAACTTTTTCTTCTTGGCCAACCACAATTTCGCAAAACGTTGGCGCGAGGAGATTTACTGCAACTGCGTCAGCGCATTATAGCGAGCTACCATCTTGGCCCCTTGAATGAGCAAGAGACTCAAGATTATATCCTTCACCGTCTGCATCAAGTGGGATGGAAAAACAGGCCCTATTTTGGTGAAGGCTCTTTTGAGAAAATCTATCACTATACCGAAGGCGTGCCCCGCCGGATAAATAACTTGTGCTCGCGGCTGCTGCTTTATTGTTTTCTGGAAGAAACCGAACTGGTCGCCCCCGAGGCCGTTAAAGCGGTGGCGGAAGATTTGGAAAATGAGTTTGAACAGATCCTCGACCATGGGAGCACTGGCCCGTTTAAGGCGGGCCAATTGTCAAATATTGATGACCTTTCGGCCGAAAAACTCAAAGAACTCATTGATATAGTTGAATCGACCCCAACGGACGACTCAGCCGCACTGCCTTTGGAAGCGCTCGCAGGAAATCTCTCAACCTCTACGATGGGTGCCGATGCTCTGACAAAAGAAAGATCTTATAATCAACTTTTTAAACGTTTGCTGCTTCTTATACTGGAAGAATACTTAAAAGGGCGTCCCGAGCCGCGCAGCCACTAGACCGGCACACATGCAGCACAGACCGCGCCCCATGAGACGCAAGGTTAAGATGGCGCACACAACATTCCAGCTCAAACAACGACCTGCCGCCCAGACGCATAGCGAGCCTACGAATGCGCTTTCAGTCGATGTCGAAGACTATTACCAGGTTCAGGCTTTGGAGCCCCATTACGCACGGTCAACCTGGGAGGCATGCGAATCGCGCGTTGAGCGCAACACAAACCGTATATTAGAACTTTTTGCGGACCAAGGGGTGAAGGCCACCTTTTTCACCCTTGCTTGGATTGCCGAACGGCATCCATCTCTCATTCGAAGCATTGTTGACCAAGGCCATGAACTGGCCAGTCACGGGTATTCCCACATCCGAGCGGATACTCAGATACCAGACGAATTCCGGGCCGACATATCCAAGTCAAAACATATCCTTGAAAATATCGGAGGGGTTGAAGTGCGCGGCTACCGGGCCGCCACTTTCTCCATTGGCAACAAGAACTTTTGGGCTTTCGATATTCTGGAGCAGGAGGGCTACCGCTACTCATCCAGCATCAACCCAGT
>JAJFIN010000366.1 GCA_021774955.1 Alphaproteobacteria bacterium
CCAAATTGTTGGCGTCAATGGCGCGGAAATCGACAGCTTTGGAGAGCTCGTTGCCATTGTAAGCATAAACACCGGCGCGCCTCTGGACATTAAAGTCCTTAGGGGAGGCAGTGATGTTACGCTGACGGTAACACCTGAAAGAAAACTGACCCAAGACCCCTTTGGAAATGAAATTAGGGTAGGGCAGATCGGTATCAGGCCCAGCGCTGACCGCAAATACGTCCACCACGAACGCTACGGACCGATCGCGGCAATTGGCAAAGGGACCGAGTGGACATTCTCGATTATCACTAAGACGTTGTACTACGTGAAACGGCTGATCGCAGGTCAAGAGAGTGCCGATCAGCTCAGCGGTCCCTTACGGATAGGACAGATCTCAGGCCAAGCGGCGCAATTGGGCCTGTTTACGCTTGTACAAATTACCGCTGTTTTGTCCGTCAGTATTGGCTTGATTAATCTATTTCCGGTGCCGCTACTCGACGGCGGCCATTTGCTTTTTTACAGCTATGAGGCGATACGCGGTAAACCGCTCAGCGAACGAACGCAAGAATATGGATTTCGGCTTGGGTTAGCCCTCGTGCTTATGCTAATGCTGTTCGCGACATGGAATGACTTAAACCATTTTGGCCTCTTTTAGGGGTTGAAAGCGTGGTTTTTTGGGTGTGTTTGGGGTCTCGGGGGCGTTGGGTAATTTGGCAAACTTTTTAAACTTCTCAAAATTGAGATCTATGAACAAAAATATTGGCCTGATCAGCGCGCTATGCGTGTGTCTGGTTTTCAGTTCAGTTGGTTCGTGGGCGCAATCCGGCGGGACATCGTCAAGTGAACCGGTGATCGAAAGCATCGTGGTGCGCGGCCATCAACGCATCGAGCCGGCGACCGTTCTGTCCTATATGGCCTTGGAGCAGGGTGACATCTACCAAGAAGGTGAAGCCGACCAATCGCTCAAGACATTGTTTGCAACCGGCCTTTTCGCTGATGTGCGCTTCACCCGCCAAGGTTCGACCTTATTTGTCGATGTCGTTGAAAACCCCATCATCAATCGTGTGGTTTTTGAAGGCAACAAAGCCATCGACGATGACGATTTCAACGAAGAAATAAAACTGCGCCCGCGGATCGTCTATACCCGGGCGCGGGTACAAACCGATCTTCAGCGCATGATCGAACTTTATCGGCGCAAAGGTCGTTTCGCCGCGACGATTGTACCCAAGGTTGTCCAACTCCCGCAGAACCGGGTCGATCTTGTTTTTGAGATTAACGAAGGGGCGCCGACCGGCATCAGACGGGTCAACTTCCTCGGAAATGATGTCTACAAGGATCGGAAATTACGCAGCGTCATCGTCACCGATGAAAGTCGCTGGTGGAATTTCTTTTCCTCAAACGACAATTACGATCCCGATCGCGTAACCTATGACCGCGAACTCCTGCGGCAATTTTATGAATCGCGCGGCTACGCAGATTTCCGGGTCACGTCATCCGTCGCTGAAATGACGCCCGACCGGGACGATTTTTTCGTCACCTTCACTTTGAAGGAGGGCGCGCGCTATAAATTTGGTACCGCCGAAATCGATACCAATATTGAAGACATCGACATTGAAATTCTCGAAGGTTTGGTGAAGTTCAATGAGAACGAGATTTATAATGCCGAACGCATTGAAGAAACCGTCGACTCACTAACCTTCGCTGCTGGTATTGCTGGTTATGCTTTTGCCGAGGTTCGCCCACGTATTCGTCGCGATTTTGACAACAAGATCATCAATGTCGTTTTCCGGTTGCGCGAGGGTCCACGTGTCTATGTTGAGCGGGTCAATATTATAGGCAACAGTCGAACTTTGGACCGGGTCATCCGCCGTGAAATGCAAATCGTAGAAGGGGATGCCTTCAATCGCATCCAAATGGACCGTTCGCGCAACAGAATTCGCGCGCTTGGCTTTTTTGAAGAAGTTGAAATAACTGAAGAGCCCGGCACCGTCCCAGATCGGACAATCGTCAATGTTGCCGTCGAAGAACAGCCCACCGGTGAATTTACCTTCGGTGTTGGCTTTTCATCGACCGATCAACTAGCCGGTGATTTCAGTATTTCAGAACGCAATCTATTGGGTCGAGGCCAGTTCCTACGCCTGCGTGTTTCCGGCTCCAATCGGCGTCAACAGATCGATCTAGCGTTCACAGAACCCTATTTGTTCGGCCGAAATTTGGTTGGCGGTATAGATCTCTTCAGAACAGTCACGGATTTTGAAGAAGAGGCTGGATTTAATCTGTCGTCCACGGGTCTGAATTTACGAACCGGATTTCCGCTCAATCAATATGCCCGCTTGGCACCGCGCTACAGTATTCGAAATGACGAGGTCGACGTTTCCGATGCCAATTGTATCAGCGGGGTCATTTCGAGCGCGATTTGCGACGAACAAGGTACGCGTGTAACTTCGGTCGTGGGTTTCAGTTACTACACAGACCATCGTAACGACCCGATCAAACCATCAGCCGGTTATGATTTCCTTCTGCAACAAGAAATTGCAGGTGTTGGCGGGGATACCAAATACTCACGTACTCAGCTTGAGATGAATGCTTTCCACAAGCTGTTTTTCAAAAACGTCATTGGCTCTGTCACCTGGGAAACCGGTTTCATATTTCCATTGGGTGACGACAAAGTTCGCCTGAGCGATCGATTTAGAAAAGGCGGCAACAGCTTCCGTGGATTTGAAACATCGGGTCTCGGACCAAGGGATCTTACAACAGACGACAGTTTGGGGGGCCAAGCCTTTGGCATTGGAACCGTAGAAATTAGTTTCCCAACTGGACTACCCGAGCAATATGGCATCGATGCAAGTCTGTTCGCTCAAGCAGGAACTGTGGGTCATATCGACAATGATGTCCAAAACGACGTCATCCAGGCGGCCGTTGATCGGAATGACGTATTGTTAGCGCTGGGTGTTTTACCCTCCGCTCTGCCTCCGCTTCCCCAGATTGAAGACGATATGTCCTGGCGGGTCAGTGCCGGCCTCAGCGTATTCTGGGATTCACCATTTGGACCGGTTCGACTTGATTTTGCTCAAGTTTTGGTTAGAGAAGACTATGATAACGTTGAAGCATTCCGCTTCAGCGCAGGAACAAGGTTTTAGTAGAATGAAGACGAAGTACTTAAATACAGTTTTTTCAGCATTGTTGGGTTTAGCAGCTTTGGTCGTGGCGCCTTTGTCGCTTGTGGCGACCGCCAACGCGCAAGAAATTAATCAAAAAATCCTGGTGATCAGCAAACAAAGGATCATGATTGAATCGTTGGCTGGTAAAGAAATTGCCAGTCAAGCAGCGGACTTATTGAAGGTTGTTCAAGCTGAAATAATCGCCGAGCGTGATCAGATTGAAAAAGAAGAAAATGACCTGAAAGAGCAATTTGCCATTCTCACCCCAGAGCAGCGCCAGGCAAAAGGTGAAGCTTTGCAGCTTCGGAAAGCCAAATTTAATTCCTTCGCCCAATTAAAAGAACGAGAATACCAAGCTTCAATAGCCAAAGCACAAAACGAAATTGGCAAAATTCTGGTGCCAATTCTTGAAGAGATTATCGCTGAGAGAAAAGCAACTATTCTTGTTGACCAGTCGCAACTTATGTTCTCATCGCCCGATCATGATATAACTGCAGACGCATTATTACGGATAGATGCGCGGTTGAAATCGGTCAAAGTTGAACGTGTCCGTGCAGAAGCTAAACAGCAGGCAAAAGCCGAAGATCCTAAGCAATAAAAGGCCAAACAGCCAATTTTGAGTGATGAGGTGTTAATCGCGGTGCCAAATTCCGGTTACCGCGATTACTCATTTGATCACCTATCGAGACCCCGATAAGATCCGCGCCAAGCCCGATCCAACCTTTCATATTAGTAGTGGCCCTTTTTCACTTCGAAAAATTGCTGACCATGTCGGTGGTTCCCTCGAACATGATCAAACTGCCAACCTTCAAGTTGAAGGCGTGGCCTCTTTGAGAGCCGCCACCTCAACTGACATCACCTTTTTTGCAGGAAAAAAGTTTGCCGACGATCTTTCTGGCTCTCAAGCTGGAGCTTGCCTCATTAAAACCGGAGAGCATGTGACTGTTCCAAAAGGAATGGCGGCGATATTCTGTGATGATCCGGCATCCGCTTTTGCTGATGTTGCTTCAATGTTTTATCAACCACTTGATGAGCCAACGGGTATTGACCCTGGTGCTCAAATCCATGAGAGCGCAACAATTGAAGATAACGTTTCAATTCAATCGGGTGTAATCGTTGGACCAGGTGTTCACATTGGCGCAGGCACCAGAGTGGACGCTAATTCTTACATCGGCCGCGGCGTCAAAATCGGTCGCAAGTGTTTTATTCACCCCAATACCACGCTCCAATTTGCTCTTATTGGAGACGAAGTTGTGATCCACACCGGTGTTCGCATCGGCACCGATGGTTTTGGTTACGTCCCAGGTGCCAGCGGGCACAAAAAAATACCTCAGCTTGGCCGTGTTATTATTCAAGATCGGGTCGAGATAGGCGCCAACACAACAATAGACCGCGGGGCCCTTGAAGACACCTCTATTGGCGAGGGTACAAAGATTGATAATCTTGTGCATATCGGGCACAACTGCCACATCGGTAGACATTGTGTGATCGCTGCCTTGGTCGGAATGGCAGGATCAACTGTTGTCGGCGATTTTGTTGCCATGGGTGGCGCTGTGGGAATAGCAGATCATTTGAAGATCGGTGATGGGGCACAACTTGCAGCCCGGGCTGGAGTAGCCAGAAATGTACCAGCTGGTGCGATATATGCCGGATTACCCGCGCGTCCAATTGAACAATGGAAGCGGGAATACGTAGCCGTTTCTCGGCTTGCCAAAGGAAAACCGCCTAAAGCAGCAGCCAAAGACGAGTAATTAGATGAGCGAACGCATGAAGCATGACAATTTGATGGAAACGGATTCTCAGAACCAGAGTTTCGAGACTTTCGATATCCTTGAGATCATGAACATGATCCCCCATCGCTATCCCATGTTGATGATCGACCGTGTTGAGAATGTCGACAAAACAGGAAGTGGCGGTGCTGTTGGAATTAAAAACGTCTCCGCAAATGAAAACTTTTTTACCGGGCACTTTCCTGGCCACCCAGTAATGCCTGGCGTTCTCATTGTCGAAGCAATGGCGCAAACCGCAGCTGTCTATGTTGTCAATTATCTCGGCGCAGAGGGAAAAAACAAACTGGTCTATTTCATGACCATAGACAAAGCACGTTTTCGGGCTCCAGTTACTCCAGGTGACCAACTTAAGCTTCATGTTTCGGTCGTGAAATCAAGGGGTGCCGTTTGGAAATTCCGCGGCGAAGCCCGCGTGGGAGACGTAGCGGTAGCAGAGGCTGATTTCGGCGCAATGATACGCGACGCATAGGGGATTTAATGAGTCAAATACATTCAACGGCCATCATCGAAGATGGTGCTGTAATTGGTGAAGACGTCGAGATCGGACCGTATTGCATAATCGGTCCTAATGTTGTGCTTGATAACAATATCAAACTATTTAGCCACGTGGTTATCAACGGATATACCCATATTGGTGAGGAAACGGTGATTCATCCGTTCGCCGCTTTGGGCCAACCACCGCAAGATTTAAAATATGCCGGCGAGCCCACTAAGCTCCTGATTGGGAGTCACAACATAATACGCGAACATGTGACAATGCATCCGGGCACCGGCATTGGTCGCAAGCAAACAGTGGTTGGAAGCCATGGTATGTTCATGGCCGGTTGCCATGTCGCTCATGACTGTATCATTGGTGACCATGTGATCTTTGCCAATGATGCAACGATTGGCGGTTACGTTGAGGTCGGTGACTATGCATTCTTGGGCGGC
>JAJFIN010000367.1 GCA_021774955.1 Alphaproteobacteria bacterium
TTCACGCCCCGCACCAACTCGCCCCCGGCGAGCAATTGATCGTCGCCAAGACCGGCGGTGCGGCCATCGTGCGCCAAAATGTCAGTCTAGAGAAGACCAGCGCTTGGCGCCACGGCAAGCTGATCTTTGAAGACGAACCGCTGGCCCGCGCCATCGCCCGCATGAACCGCTATTCCCTCATCACCATTACCTTGCAGGGAGAAGACATCGAGACCATCGGTGTCAGCGGCGTATTCAATGCCGGCGATACCGATGCTTTTGTCGAGGCGCTCGAGGCTTATTTCTCGTTGAGCGTCGACCGCGCCTCGCCGCGTGCCATCCGCCTGTCCGTGTCCGGTTGAAATGGCGTAGCAGATGTTGCGCCGTTTGAATTTTAGTTTGTTGTCCCTGCGAAGGTGGGCTCGGTAAATGTTGTGTTGTCGGATAAACAGCAAACATTGCCTCATTCACTTCCCCAGAAAATGCGAGGCATTTGTCTGGGGTCCACTCGCCGTTCATTTGAGTGCAGATTTTCTGGCGTGCGCGCGTCGTTGCATTAGCGTGCGAAAACTTCCTATGCGGTACAAAACCGCACGGCCATTGGACCCTCGATCAAGTCGAGGGAAGCGACTGAGTGGGTGGAAAGATTGCGGCCTCTCTCGCGCCATCCGGTTGTCCGCACGCGGTTGAATTAAAATTCAGCGTCATCCCGGACACTTCGAAGACAGTCGGGCATCGCCCGACCGTCTGAGAAGTGTGATAAAATTACTACTGAGGCAAACCCGCTCCCGCGCGTCGGAATGCACATAACGGTTCTTGGTCACTTTGACCAGGAGCCATTTTGGGCGACAATGCCGAACGTGAAGGAGCTGACATGAGATATTCCGGGGGATGGTCTAAAAAGGTTTTGATGAATGGTGTCGCGGGGTGCGCCCTTGCCGCCGCCATGAGCGTGGCCGTGCCAGTGGTGCACGCGTCAGAGAACGCACCGGAGCGCGCCTACCAATTCGAGATCCCGGCGCAAAGCCTGGACGCCTCGCTCAGGCAATACGGCGTGGCCGCCGACCGCCAAGTGCTTTACTCCGCCGACGTCGTAAAAGACCGCTATAGCAACGCCGTCAAGCGCCAGGCGACCGCCGCCGATGCGCTCGAGCAATTGTTGGAAGGCACCGGCCTGATCTACGAGGTCACCTCTTCCGGCGTCGTGCTGGTCAAAGACCCAAACCAAGAAGCCGCCCTGCAAACCGAAAGCCCCTATTACCAATACGCTCAAGCAACGGGTACGGACAATGATGTCCGGAATGATGCGACGACGGATGGGGATGAGGACGAGGGTGGTGTTGATGAGGTGGTGGTGACGGGGAGTAATATCAAAGGTCAGACCAACGCGACGGTACCGGTAATTTCATTCAATCGCGAGGATATTGATCGATCCGGCTTTGCGACGACCCAAGACCTCTTGTTACGTTTACCGCAAAATTTCGCCGGTGGCGGTGCTGAAGGGGCTTCCGAAACTGGCACATTTGGGCAGGGATCACTCAGGTTTGTTAATCTCTTTCAATCTGGCGTAAATTTGAGGGGGCTAAATAGCCGTGCGACTTTGACGCTAGTGGATGGCCGTAGAATCGCTCCGGCAGGACAAGGCTTGATCACCGCAGACGTATCGATGATTCCGCTGTCGGCCGTAGAGAGAGTTGAAATTCTTTCCGATGGGGCCTCGGCGATCTATGGAGCCGATGCTGTCGCTGGCGTGGTCAACATTATTCTTCGAGATGATTTTGATGGAGCGGAAACGCGCCTGCGTTATGGCACGACTACTGAGAGTGGGCTTAGCGAATTTCGTCTCAGTCAGGCCTTTGGTCGAACTTGGGATGAGGGAAACTTCTTTGTAGCTGCGGAATTTTACGACAGGGACCGGCTTAAAGAGTCTGATCGTCCGGGGTTAACTACCCCTGCCATAGGCCGGGCTGACTTTCTGCCGAGTACTGAACGGGCCAGCCTCACGACCCATCTAGAAATCGAGATCGCGAATGGTATTGAGTTCTTTGCAGACGGGTTGGCATCGACCACTGAAGTTAATTTCAATGGCGGTGCCACAACCTTCGAAACAGGGCAACTTTCTCCGGGCAATTCGCAATATAATTTGTCTGCAGGACTAAAATTCGATTTCACTGATGATTGGGAGGTGGAAGTAGCCGCGTCTATTGGCGAGGCGCGGCAAGATTCATCGCGGACTAATTTTGCTTTAGATGGGAGCGTAATTGCGAGCGCCGTAAACACTGCGAGCGAAAAGTTGTCATCCGTCGATATTTTGGTAAATGGATCCGTACTCACCCTTCCTGCGGGCGATCTGTCGATGGCGGCAGGCGCGTCTTATACAGTATCGGAGTTTGACCAATCTGTTACAGGATTTACAGTACTTGATCGACGTACTGATCGGGAAATCTATTCTGTCTTTGGCGAACTCTACGTTCCGTTGCTGGGTTCAGAGATGAACATACCGCTGGTGCGTCAATTCGATTTATCCCTAGCAGCGCGCTATGATGACTATTCCGATTTTGGGAACACATTTAATCCCAAATTCGGGGTGGCCTGGGCACCTATCGAAGACTTACTGTTCAGAGCGAATTATAGCACTTCCTTTCGCGCTCCGAGTTCATTCGAGCGTGTGAGAGAAGGAGGCGGTATTCCGGGGTTGCTTACTTTCCCCTTTGTGGCACCAGGCGGTGGCGGTACTGTTCCCGTGTTGGTTCTCACAGGGTCAACGCTTGTCAATCCAGAGGAATCCGAAAACTTCACTGTTGGTTTCACGTATGAACCGACAGCGCTCAACGGATTTTCTGTGGGTGTAAATTACTTTGATATTCAATATACAGATCGTTTGGATGCGGCACCATTCAATTCGAATGCGCTCAATGAACCAGGGCTTGCTCCTTTTGTAACACAGTTTGCGTCAAATGCTGATTTCAGGGCGTTTGTGGACCCATTTCTTGCCCAGGGAGCGACGCTAAACTTTCTCGGTGGCATTACGACATTAGATGCAATACAAACCATTTATGATGTTCGGCGAACCAATATTGCATCGGTTGATATCAGTGGAATTGACCTCACGTTTAATTACGCTTTCGACATCGGTACCAGTGCGTTCACTTTGAGTGGAAATGCCACACATCTGATCGAAATCGTCAATCTTGTGGCGCCTGGCGCACCTGCTTTCGACACAGTCGATACCTTGGGAAATCCAGTGGATCTTCGTGGGCGCGGAAGTTTAAATTGGTCGCGAGGTCCCTGGGCGGCTACCGGGTCGGTAAACTACGTTGATGGGTATACGGATAAAACTGGGGCATCAGATGTTGATGTCGACGCGTATACCACCTTTGACTTGAGTGTGTCCTTCGATTTCGATTTGTTTTTTGATCAAGGGATATCCAAAGGATTGATGGCAAGGTTTAGCGCGATTGATCTTTTTGAAGCGGATCCACCACGTGTTGAGAATGCTGGTAATCGCGCTGTATTCGACCCCGCCTATGTCGATCCGCGCGGACGCTTTGTGGCTATCGAACTAATTAAGAAATGGTAGTTGCGAGAGCGGGGTTGAGGCTCATACCACAAGATTGTCTGTTCGGCGAGAAGCAACCCTGCGCTTACTGTCAATAACATCCCTTAGTCAACCTCCACAGGCCGCTCCTCTTCTCACCCATGGTAGCCCTTCGGGTGGTTGAGAAGAGGAGCGGGTCTGAGGCAGGGAGAAAGAATTAGAGGGATGGTTTGTTTAGTTCTCAAAGCACCCTTCGAGACGGGCCTGTCGGCCCTCCTCAGGGTGACGTTAAAATATAGGCGTCATGGTGTGAGGAGGCGCGGTAGCGCCGTCTCGAACCAGAGCGGTTTACTCTCGATACGAATTAAGTAAACTGTCCCCTTAATTCTTTACCATCAGTATAAGGAAAGTAACCGTATGCTACCGCTCCGCTTCATTTCCAGATTGAATATTTCAACAAAGCCAGCCTCCGCCGTCATCCTGAGGAGCCGCCAAAGGCGGTGTCTCGAAGGAGGTATGGCGGTGATGAAGTCTCAATCCCCCCGATCAAGCCGAGGGCAGGCTTTCGAGACGGATGTTGCACATCCTCCTCAGGATGACGGCGGAGTGGGAGGTGTAAATCAATATAGAAAGGGGTCTTTCTTTACTCATGCAGCCTTGCTTTGCCTAGCGTTAATCGCATGTATGGCGTTCACACCGGCAACACTCGAAGCAGCTGCGGAAAAACAGCCATTCACCATCGACGATTATTTCAAGATCAAACGCGTGACCGAGCTCGCCCTTTCCTCAGATGGAGAAATGGTTGCCTATGCGGTGAAGTCCTGGTCTCCTGAAGAGAATAAAACAAAGCGCGAGGTCTTTGTTCAATCGACCGTAGCGGGAGCGGCACCGGTCCTGATTAAAAAGATCCAGAAGGCAAGAAACCTGGCTTGGATCCCCGGCGGACAGGAGCTTGCATTCTTGCAAAACGATGGCGATGCGGCTCAGGTCTATTCGATCAACACAAAGAACAACAGGATCCGGCAACACACCCGTGGCAACGATCCGGTGACCCAGTTTCGCTTCGCGCCGGATGGTCAGACGCTGGCCTATGCGGCACAGAGCGCATCTTCGAAGGAATCTCTCTACACTCAATTCCAAACCGGAGAGGACGGCGTCCGGATCGATTCCGATACCTTTTATGTCCATAATTTTATCGATCCAAACTGGAACGATCCGCCCCGCATGCCGTCTGCGCGTCTATGGATCGTGACCGCAGACGGGGTGGCGGTTCAGGCGGGTCTGCCCGGCGCTGTCCAGAAATTTCATTGGGCCTCCGATGGCAAGAGATTGACCGTCACCTATATTGCCGAGGACGTCCCGAGTATCCTTGGCGCCAATAGTTGGGCGAGCCTCGGTCTTTACGATGTGGAGACCAAGAGCTTTCGTTCGCTTGCCGTTGCGGCACAGCCATCGGAGAAGACACCGGCGAAATATTATGCCGGTGGTGAATGGGTGCCGGGTGAGAATAAGATCTTTGTCCGGCGTATCATCGAGAGAGAGTTGTGGACTCAGAAAAGCGCGTGGACCTTAGTTGATTTGTCGAAGGGGGCGGTGCTGAACGAAGAGGATCAGGATTGGCATGAGATTGAATATTCTAGCCGCAATGCCTTCATCGTAAAAAGCGAGAATGAAGCTTATGTGAATAAAAAAATCAGGGCCGTTCCATCGCTCTACCGGGTTCAGCCTTCGGGGCTTGAACGCGCGGATATGGTCAAAGAGGTGGAAGGCAGTGCCTCGCGCTTCCAGTTCAGTGGTGATTTTAAGCAAGCGGTTTTTGTCAATGAAAGCCTGACCCATCCACCGGAAATCCATATCTGGCGGAAAGGGCAGGGATCCCAAACCCTCACGCGTTTAAATGAGGCCGTGGCTCAGAGGGTGCTCCCCCAGGCAAAAGATGTGACCTGGAAAAGCAAGGATGGCGCAGAAGCCCAGGGCTGGTTGCTGGAGCCTGTGGGAGCAAAACAAAGTGACAAGCCCTGGCCAGTGATTACCTTCGTCCATGGCGGCCCTAAATATGCCTTCCCCGATAAATTTGCCGATTACTTCAGAGCTTGGCCTTATCCGTTGGAGATTTACGCGCTGAATGGCATCGCCGTGTTCATGCCGAATTACCGGGGCACGGTGGGCTTCGGCGGCACGTTTTCCGATCCGAAAACCCGAGACGGTGCGCCGGTCGACGATGTTGTCAGCGGCATAGAATATTTGATCCGCACGGGCCTTGCCGATCCGGACCGGCTCGGCATCTCCGGCCACAGTCACGGCGGATGGCTCGCGCCGATGGTCATGACGCGGGCCAGGAACTTCCGCGCCGGCTCCTTTGCCGATGGTTGGAGCAATGTGGTCGTGACCTATGACATCACGCCGGGCCTGCTAAACCGTCAGGGCCATGATGCGGTTTTCGGTGGCAGCCTTTATGACAATCCCGCGCGTTATCTTGAACTGTCTCCCGAGCTTTATTTTGATGGGCTCAAGACGGCGGCCCTGTTTGAGGCCGGTTCGCAGGGGCTGGCCATCAGCATGATGGGCTATCCCAAGGCGGCGAAGAGGGCCGGCATGCCGACAGAGTTTGTGGTGTATCCGCAAACCGGGCATAATCCATCGATCCCAAGCATTCAAAAAGAATCTGCCACCCGCAATCTCGATTGGTTCCGGTTCTGGCTCTTAGGTGAGGAAGATCCCGATCCGGCCAAGGCGGTGCAATATGCCCGCTGGCGCCAGATGCGCGATGAAAGATGCGCGCGCGAGGACTTGGATCGGCCGTCTTATTGCGCCGCCAATGACAATGGGAGGTGATAAATAATCCGTATACGATCTATTATTCGTTACCCCGCTCTACCGGATCGGGACCGGGCGGGCTCGATAGCGGGCTCCAACTGACCAGCAACCTTCGTTGGACCCCGCGGTCAAGCCGCGGGGTGACAATTGTGGGTAACGCGGGGTGACGATAAGGGTGTTGATAGGGTCTCCGTGGTCGTGCGCGCGCCGTCGCGGCCCCCCCAAGGGCGACCAAGGGTGCGAAGGCGGGCGGCCCCCAAACCTCAATCGCGAGGCGCGGTTGGCGACGCGGCCAACCCAATCCCC
>JAJFIN010000368.1 GCA_021774955.1 Alphaproteobacteria bacterium
CAGGAACTGTAAGACAGCCGCGGCCTGCAGCATTATTTGACCAGACCCCCGCTAAAATCAGAACAATGGCCCCTGGTCTTGGTGAACACACAAAAGATATCCTTGCGGAGCTGGGTGTTTCCCGTGACGAAATTGAAACACTTTTCACAAACGGGGTGGTCGGATGAACGAAAACAAAGCCCTAACTTTCGATCATAACTGTTCCCGCAGATCTTGAGGCTCACGTATGACAGCAAGCACAAAAGAAAACTCCAAGACCAATGCCCATCATCAAGGCAATATGAAAAAGCGCCAGACCGAGCACAAAGAGATTATGGCGGAAAAAAAGGATGCTGAGCGGGGACTTTTGTTGGTCCATACGGGTGATGGTAAAGGAAAATCCACCGCCGCGTTTGGCACAGTGATTCGGGCACTAGGATGGGGTCACAAAGTCGGTGTGGTGCAATTCATCAAGGGAAGCTGGAAAACCGGCGAAAAAATATTCTTCACGAAACAGTTTCCAGATCTCGTCACCTTTCACGTCATGGGTGAAGGCTTCACATGGGATACCCAAGACCGAGAAAGGGACATAGCCGCCGCTACAGCCGCGTGGAACACTGCCCGTGATTTGATGACTAGCAATGAATACGACTTGGTTGTTTTGGACGAGCTCAACATTGTTCTACGCTACGAGTATTTGCCAATTTCGTCAGTAATCGAGGGGCTTAAGTCCCGTAAAGACAAAACAAGCGTCATTGTCACAGGCCGCGATGCTCCCGCTGAACTCTGTGATCACGCAGATCTCGTAACTGAATTTGGCGCCACACGTCATCCCTTCGAACAAGGCATTAAAGCCAAGAGGGGCATCGATTTTTGACTGTTGGCAACGGAGTTGTAAAAACACAACTTGTCAAACAGCTTCAATCCCACTAATGAAACAACTGACGGTGCCTTTATAAAGGCGAAAGGGAACACGGTGAGGCAGCAATGCTAAAATCGTGGCTGTGCCCGCAACTGTAAACGGTGAGTGACGCATCACATGCCACTGAGATTTTTTCTTGGGAAGGCGATGCAAAACGGCGAACCGTGAGCCAGGAAACCTGCCGTCACGTCGTCCTTTCGGAGGTCGGGTAAACCAACCGAAGCGGAAATGGATCAAATCCGTACCGGCGACATGTGTAGCCGTGTGCGAGGGATCAACACTCCTTCATACGGCTGATGTGAACCATAGCCAACCACGATCTGTGGAGGAGTTGACCATGAAATATAAAAATCCTGTTTGCCTATTCCTGCTTGTTTCCGCTGCGATTCCATTTACATCGCTCAGTGCCGCTGACGATGGAATTGACCAAGTAGTCGTCACCGCAACTCGGCATGAACGAGACATTTCCAAGATCGGAAGCTCAGTCAGCGTCATTGACAAAGAAGATATTGAACTACACCAGTATCCCTTCACCGTTGAAGCACTTCGCAATGTCCCTGGAGTTTCAGTCAATCAAAACGGTGCCTTTGGAGGACAAGCGACTATTAGCATTCGCGGCGCCTCCACAGACCAAACCGTCATATTAATAGACGGTGTGCAAACAAACGACCCAAGCGCACCAGGCGGCGGTTACAACTTCGCCAATCTCGATCCAAACGATATTGAACGGATCGAAATACTCCGCGGTCCTCAAAGCCTTCTCTACGGCAGTGATGCTATTGGAGGTGTCATTAACGTCATCACCAAGATTGGCGAAGCTGGATTTTCAGGTAATGCATTTATTGAAGGAGGCTCATTTAACACACTTCGCACCGGGGGAACTGTGCGCGGTGGAAGCGATGCGATCAAAGGCAGTCTTTCGGTAAGTTATTTCAACACGGATGGCACCTCAAAAGCAGACGAGAACAACGGCAACACAGAAGATGATGGGTATGAGAACATCTCTTTGGCCGGTAAGTTAGTTGCAACTCCTTCTGACAATGTAAAGCTATCACTGTTTGGTCGCTATTCAGATAGCGAAAGTGAATTTGATGGTTTCATTTTTGGGATCGGTCCTGCCGACGCAGACGAGCGAGCGCAAACTACAGAACAATTAGTCGCCGGGCGGGCACAGTTTTCATTATTCGACAGTCGACTTACCAACACGCTATCTTTGGAATACTCAGCCACTGACCGCGATAATTTTACAAACGGCCTGCCAAGTTTCAATGCCAAGGGTAATCGATCCAATATAGATTATCTCGGTTCTTACGTTGCCACCAATTGGATGACAATGTCGTTCGGTGGTCAGCATGAGGAAACAAAGTCAGAAAATGATTCATCAATGCGTTTCGCAATCGACAGCGCTTTTATTCAGCTTGAGATCGAGCCTGTTGAACACCTGACTTTAACCGGTGGTGTTCGTGTCGATGATCATGAAACATTTGGTGGTGAAACGACATCCCGCTTCACCGCCGCATACAATCTTGAGCAATCCGACACTTTATTTCGAGCTTCGTGGGGGCAAGGATTCAAGGCACCGTCGGTCTTTCAACTGACCTTCATTTGTGGGTTCTGCGGGTTGACCACACCGAGCACAAACCTCAAGCCAGAAATCGCCGACGGGTGGGACGTTGGGATTGAGCAATCCCTTTTTGCAAACAAAGTCAAAGCCAACGTAACTTATTTCTATCAGAAGACCGAAAATCTGATTCTTTTTACTTTTACCAACGGCTACGCCAACGTCGACAAATCACGCACCAAAGGTGTTGAGGTGAGTGTTGATGCCGCACTGACAGATTGGCTGAGCTTGAAAGCAAATTACACAAATCTGTCGGCAGTTGATGAAATAACTGGCGCCAGACTCATCCGGCGACCCAAACACCAGGCCTTTATCAGCGCAACTGTCACCCCAATCGACAAGCTGACCACTACGCTTTCCATTATTCACAATGGGGCAGAACTCGAACGCGGTGGTATCGAACTAAGTGAATGGACTCGGGCTGATATTGCCGTCGAATATGCTCTGACAGATCGCGTCAGTTTGTATGGGCGCGTTGAGAATTTGTTTGATAAAGAATATCAACAGGTTTTGGGTTACGGAACACCTGACCGATCTGCTTATGTTGGACTAAAGGCACGTTTCTGAGATGTTGATGAGGCTGGGCTTCATATGCTTTCTACTAGGGGCGCTAACACGAGCCCACGCCTCACCATCGAGCATCGACCAAAAGATAATCGACACAACGAAACAGCCAAGTGTCGTTTCAATTGATTATTGTGCCGATCAATTTGTCCTCGCCCTTGCGGATCGCGATCAAATAACAGCGCTGTCCGATGACGCGGATCAAGTTCACTCTTTCTACGCCGACCGCGCCAATGGTGTACCCAAATTCAGCGGTACAGCCGAAGAGGTTTTGGTCATGGACCCTGACATCGTTGTGCGTTATTGGGCCGGTGATCAAAAATTCCAAACGATGATGAAGCGATTTCAAATCCCCGTTGTGACCGCTGCTTTCGGTGCCGACTTTGAAACAGTGTATCAAAACATCACACTCATAGCCGATGCCTTAAATCAATCGGAGCGTGGCAAGCAAACCGTCGAAAATATGAAAGATCGACTCACTCACTCCCAAACACGTAATAATCTTGCAAGCTCGTCTCAACGCGCAACTTATGTAACGCCGAGTGGTTTCACGACTGGCTCTGACACTTTCGTCCACGAAATCATCGTTAGTGCCGGACTTGTCAACCGCCCTGCGGAACTTGGCCTCGTTGGCTGGCATAGTCTGCCACTTGAGGAAATAGTCCTCTCCCCACCAGACATGATCGTGGCTAGCTTCTTTGACTTAAAATCAAACAACGTACTCAATTGGAGCGTCGCCAGACACACTGTCATGAAAAAAATACTTGCTGAGAAGCCAACAATCTTTGTGCCTGGAAAGTACCTCTCCTGCAATGGGCTGTTTTTCATTGACGCCATTGAATACATCCAGGACGAACTCGTGACCCTTGATGCGAGTCGATCATGACCGCAACCCGGAAGATTTATTGGGCGCGATGCTTGCCTCTTTGTCTCCTCGTTTTTGGTGCCGGATTTTTCTCCCTGCTCTTCGGCACAGTTTCTCTGCCTCCCATTGAAGTATTCAGCTCCTTGATAAACCCACAAGACACGCCTACGGATACAATTATCTGGGAAATCAGAATGCCGCGAATGATATTGGGGGTAATGGTTGGTGCATCTCTCGGACTATCCGGTGCTGCCCTTCAAGGGTTGTTGCGAAACCCGCTGGCCGACCCTGGGGTCATCGGTGTCTCTGCAAGCGCTGGCTTAGGCGCTGTCATGGCCATCTATCTGGGTTTCACAGCTACATTTGCGCTAGCTCTTCCTCTTTTTGCTTTAGCGGGCGCGCTCATTTCTACTTTCCTTCTTTTCACGCTGGCCAATCGAGATGCCAGTGTACTAACACTCATTCTCGTCGGAATTGGTATATCTAGTTTAGCGGTTTCCATGACGTCTCTGGTGATGAACTTCGCGCCAAATCCCTTTTCTCTCCAAGACATGATCCTCTGGCTCTTAGGGTCACTCGACAATCGCAGCTATGCTGACATCAGGCTTGCAGGCCCTTTCATTATTCTAGGTTGGTTTCTATTAGCTTTTGTTGGACGTGGGTTAACAGCGCTCACCCTCGGTGAGGATACGGCGCGGACATTGGGCATTGATTTAAGACGCTTACGGCTCCTAATAATCTTAGGAGTTTCTCTGTCTGTAGGAGCAAGCGTTGCCGTATGCGGTACCATCGGATTTGTGGGTCTCGTAATGCCACACATGGCTCGACGATTTTTTGGTCATGATCCGAGCCAAATCCTCCTCCCCAGCGCACTCGGTGGTGCTTTCCTGTTAACACTTGCAGATCTCATCACTCGCCTGCCGATTTCAGACAACCAATTACGCCTTGGTGTTATCACTGCCTTTATCGGCGCGCCGTTCTTTCTCTACATCGTTGTCAAGACGCGGGAGGCTATGAGGTGAATCGCATTGACGCAGAAAATATCACTGTACGCATCAATGGAAAATTGATTGTCAATCGAGCATGCCTCCATGCGAAATCAGGTGAGATCGTCGGACTTATTGGCCCCAATGGTGCAGGAAAAAGCACTCTTTTGCGAGCAATACTCGGCTTAGTTACCGCAGAGGATGAAAAGGTTTATCTCGATGGCACCTCTATTCAAGACATCAACCTTCAAGATCGAGCAAAGAAAATCGCTTACGCTGCACAAGGAGGGACAATCCATTGGCCAATGATTGTGGAAAGACTTATCGCCCTTGGACGCATCCCTCACCTTGACCCGTGGCGAACACCGATGGTCGAAGATCAAGCAGCTCTTGATCGCGCTATGCGTCTCACAGATACGACCCATCTCAAAGATAGAATTGCTACTACTTTGTCAGGAGGTGAGCGAGCCAGTGTGCTTCTTGCAAGAGCAATTGCAGTTGACGCGCCCATACTGATCGCCGATGAGCCGGTAGCCTCACTTGACCCTTTCCACCAATTACAGGTGATGAACGTTTTGAAATCCCTCACAGACAATGGAACAAGTGTTGTGGTTGTTCTCCACGATCTAAATTTAGCGGTCCGATTCTGCCAGCGACTTTATCTTATGCAGGATGGCAAAACGGTCGCATATGGCACGCCTGAAGAGGTTTTGTCCGATGATATGCTTCGCACAGTCTATCAGGTGGAAGCTTCACGTGGTCAAGTTAATGGTGAGGCATATCTACTTCCATGGCGACAGGTCAAAACACATGGACAAGTCGCGGAGGAGTGAGCGCAATGGCCGCGCAGACACTGATGCTTCAAGGAACAGGGTCGGATGTCGGAAAGTCTATCCTCACCGCCGGTCTTTGTCGCATATTGGCGAACAAAGGATATAGCGTCAGTCCGTTCAAACCGCAAAACATGTCCAACAACGCAGCTGTGACAAAAGAAGGTGGTGAAATCGGACGAGCCCAGTGGCTGCAGGCGCGCGCCGCGCGTGTCGAACCCAGTGTCCACATGAATCCGGTTTTGTTGAAACCACAAACCGATATTGGTGCCCAAGTGGTTGTACAAGGTCGCATGACGCGTCATGCCGCAGCGTGCGGCTACCAACTGTTCAAAGAAACACTCCTTCCCAAAGTGTTTGAGAGTTTCGATGTAGTTTTATCAGACAACCAGTATGTCATCATTGAAGGTGCCGGAAGTCCTGCTGAAGTAAATCTTCGGGCCAATGACATCGCTAATATGGGATTTGCATTGCCTCGAAAGGTCCCCATCGTCCTGGTCGCGGATATCGATCGCGGTGGAGTCATTGCTACTCTGGTTGGTACTTACGCACTATTGCCACCAGAAGAACGCGTTCTTGTTGCAGGCTTCATCATCAACAAATTTCGCGGCGATGTATCTTTATTTGCAAACGGGATCAGCATCGTAGAAAAGGAAACCGGATGGCCATGCTTTGGTGTGTTGCCCTTTCTTCCCTGTGTAAAACGCTTACCGGCCGAGGATGCTGTCATATTGGAAAAACCAATTGCACCGAACGAGAAAACGATCCACATCGCTGTACCGATGCTTTCGCGCATTGCCAATTTTGATGACCTTGACCCTTTACGGGCTGAACCAAATGTGTCCGTCGACTTCTGCCGTCCAGGCAAGCCACTCCCCTCCAGTGCCGATCTAATTATCATTCCCGGGACAAAGTCGACATTGTCTGATTTGCAGTTTCTCAAAGAACAGGGCTGGGATATCGATATCGCTGCCCATGTCCGTCAAAAAAAACCAGTTTTGGGTCTGTGTGGAGGTTATCAAATCCTCGGTAAATTAATTTCAGACCCTCTAGGCATCGAAGGTCCTCCTGAACAAGCACAAGGACTGGGGCTTTTAGATGTTGAAACCCTCTTGGCCAGTGAAAAATCGGTTACAGAAGTTAGCGGCTACACGATTGATGGCGTCATCCCGGTGAGCGGATATGAAATCCATGTTGGCAAGACAACGGGTGCGGATTGTGATCGTCCGCTATTCACCGTTGACGGTAGATCCGTCGGCGCACAATCAATCGATGGCCTTGTTCAAGGGTGTTACCTCCACGGTATTTTCAATGCTGACTCCTTCCGAGAGTCTTACCTTAACAACCTTCGCTCTGGCAGCGCCGGGCGAATTCAATTTGAATCGGAAGTCGATAGCGCCCTCAATGAACTCGCGGGAGCAATGATGCAGCACCTTGATATTGAGGCAATGATTGCTATCGCCAGAGAAGTTTAGAGAATCTCCTCAAAATGCCAGATCTTTATACTAGCTTGGGTGAGGACATCATATCCATTCGCATTGCCTCCTGTGGTTACGAAAACGTTCCCGCCAATGTAATCAACACAAAAATCTCAGCGATCTGTTGCCCTGCCCCCAACACATCACCGGTGTAGCCCCCGATTTGTCGATGTGCTTGATATCCGATGGCAATCCCAGCGGTAAGCGCTGCTGCAACTGCACAAGTAAAGCCTAAAATATCGAGCAGTACGAAACTTCCTCCAATGGCGATGATGGAAGCCGCCATCAGTCTACCATCACTAGGACTGCCCACTATTGCCCCAAGGCCATCATCTTTTGCCGCTGGTAAAAATCGCAACAGCAGAACGATGACCCATCGACTAAGCAATCCAGCGACGATCAAACTAATGAACACTCTATAGACCGTCGTAATCTCAACCAGAGCACTGCTCCTGAGCGCGAAGGACAAGACAAGTGCAATCCCACCATAGGTACCAATACGGCTATCTCTTAAAATCGAAATTTTTGCTTCTTTGTCTTTACCACCACCAAACGCATCAACGGTATCTGCAAAGCCGTCTTCATGGAGAGCGCCCGTAGCTAAAGTCGCAAGCACCAGCGCCAATATTGCGGCGATCCAAGAGCCTAACCCGAGCAATATAGCTATGAAATAGGTAAACCCACCCATCCACCCAACAAACAAACCAACAAGCGGGTATGCCCACAAGCTCCGAGCGTGAGGTGCCAAAGCTCCCGGTTTTAACGAGTTGGGGACGGGCAGCCGCGTCAACAACATGAAAGCAGAAACAACATCATCTTTATAAGGTTTAAAACCTTCATGCATCGCGATTACTCACACCAGCTCCTTCGAAGGTCGCCATACCGTTGTGTGTGGCAATAGCCGCCCGAAGCAGGCCAGTTGCAAGAGCCGCCCCCGTTCCCTCTCCAAGCCGCATATCCAAAGATAAAAGCGGGCTCTTATCCAAGAGAGAAACCAGTCGCTTGTGGCCTGGTTCAGCTGAAGTGTGAGCAATAATGGTATGGTCGAGTACAGCCATGTTGAACCGCGCGAGCGGCGCAACAGACGCAGTGGAAATAAAACCATCAAGTATGACTGGAATCTTGAGATGGCGAGCTTTGATTATTGCACCAGCGATCGCTGCGAGCTCACGACCACCGACACAACGGATAATGTCGAATGGTGTTTCAAATTGGTTCTGATGAAGATGATAGGCTGTGGATACGACTTCCACTTTGCGGCGAACACCTAGTTCGTCAAGGCCTGTCCCCTTTCCGACCCAATCCTCCGCATGACCACCAAAACTTGCCATAGCCAACGTCGCTGCAGCAGTGGTGTTGCCGATACCCATCTCACCTAAAAGAACAAGATCCGCATCGCCAGGAATTGCCGAAGCACCAACATTCAGAGCAGCAAGACATTCATCCGTCGACATTGCAGGTTCTTTTGTAAAATCAGCCGTAGGGCAATCTAACTCCAACGCCTCGACATTGAGACCAATTGAAAACAATTCACAGATCTGATTTATTGCCGCACCACCTGAGCTAAAATTATTGACCATCTGTGTAGTCACTTCCGCCGGATAAGCGGATATTCCTTGCGCAACGACACCATGATTGCCTGCAAAAACCAAACAATGAATGCGATCGAGTAGCGGGGTTGGAGTGCCCTGCCAACTCGCTAACCAGAGCGCTAATTCCTCCAGTCGCCCCAACGAGCCAGGCGGTTTTGTAAGCTTTTCTTGACGGTTTTTTGCAGCATTCAATGCCTCAATATTTGGCGATGGTAAATCTCTTAGCGCGTTGGAAAATGCATCGACATCTTTAAAATA
>JAJFIN010000369.1 GCA_021774955.1 Alphaproteobacteria bacterium
CCATGATCCTTGGCACGGTCTTAGACGAGCTTGAGCGCACCGGAAAACAAACAGCCCTTGCTACGCTTTGCGTGGGTGCCGGTATGGGGACCGCCACAATCATCGAGCGGCTCTAACAGAAATTATGAATTTTGGAGAATAAGAATAATGGAAAATTTCAAAATCGAAATTGATGGCGACGGCATCGCTTTGCTGACATGGGATATGCCGGGCCGCAGCATGAACGTTTTATCAGAATCCTCCATGGCAGAAATCAGCCAATGGATTAGGCAAGTCGCAGAAGATGACAAAATAAAAGGCGCTGTTCTGACCAGTGGAAAGCCCGCATTTTGTGCCGGTGCTGACTTAGACATGATGGGATCGAACGCCAGTCCTAGCGGTGACGAATCGCCGGAAGACCGTACACGGCGCATGTATGAAAATTCATTGTCATTCAACATGCTGCTCCGGACTTTGGAAACGTGTGGTAAACCAGTGGTCGCCGCAATAAATGGAACGGCTCTCGGCGGTGGCTTAGAAGTCACGCTCGCTTGCCATTACCGTGTCGCTGCTGACGATCCAAAAACTCAGATTGGTCTACCGGAAGCTAAAGTTGGTCTATTGCCTGGCGGCGGCGGGACGCAACGCTTGCCGCGTCTGATTGGCATCGGGGCTGCACTGCCCTTGATCCTTGAAGGCAAAGCCCTGGATCCGGAAAAAGCAGCAGCAACAGGGATTGTAAATAAAATTGTGCCTGCTAGTGAACTGGTCGCAGAAGCCAAACGCTGGGTGCGCGAAGAAGGCGATTCTGAACAACCTTGGGATAAAAAAGGTTTCAAAATACCTGGCGGAGATCCTTATACCAGAGGAACCAGTCAAGTGTTTGTCATGGGTAATGCTATGTTGCGCAAGCAATCCCAGGGCAATTACCCAGCCCAGCAATACATTATGCGTTGTGTTTATGAAGGTGCCTTGGTGCCGATTGATGCCGGTTTGCGGATCGAAGCGCGTTACTTTACCAAGCTGCTTCAAGACCCGACGTCGAAGAACATGATCCGGTCCTTATTCGTCAATATGCAGGCGCTTGGAAAAGGTGCGCGCCGCCCGCAAAATGTACCAGAATCGTCGGTTAAAAAACTTGGTATTCTTGGTGCCGGTATGATGGGCGCGGGCGTTGCTTATGTTTCTGCACGGGCTGGCATGGAAGTTGTCCTGCTTGATACGACAATCGAAGCCGCTGAAAAGGGCAAAGATTATTCCGTCAAGATATTCGACAAAGGCATTAAGCGCGGTAAAACGACGGAAGCAAAAAAAGAAGCAGCCTTGGCGCTTATTAAGCCAACGACGGACTACGATGAACTCAAAGGCGCTGATCTGATCATCGAAGCGGTGTTTGAGAGCCGTGACATCAAGGCGGAAGTCACCAAAAAAGCGGAAGTACAAATAGAGCCCGATGCGGTATTCGGATCAAACACCTCCACGCTTCCCATTACCGGTCTTGCTGAGGCATCAGAGCGCCCGGAAAACTTTATTGGCATTCACTTCTTCTCTCCAGTCGACAAGATGGGTTTGGTTGAAGTGATCATGGGAGAAAAAACCAGCCAAGAAGCTCTTGCCAAAGCGCTCGACTATGTGAAGCAAATCAGAAAGACACCGATTGTCGTCAATGACAGCCGCGGCTTTTTCACTTCCCGTTGTTTTGGCACGTATGTTTCAGAAGGCATCCAAATGTTGTCTGAAGGTATCAAACCAGCGCTCATCGAAAATGCTGGCAAGATGACCGGCATGCCGGTGGCACCTCTGGCCATGAACGATGAAGTGGCGCTTGACTTGGCGTTTAAAGTTCAAGAACAGACGCGCAAAGACCTCGGCGATAAGTGGACGGAAACCGCGTCTTACAAAATCGTCAAGAAGATGGTTGAAGATCTCGGCCGCTACGGCCGGAAGAACGGCAAAGGGTTCTATGACTATCCCGAAGGTGGTAAAAAACGACTATGGCCAGGTCTCACGGACCTTGCGCCACTTGCCGATGAGCAACCCGATGTCGAAGAGGTGAAACAGCGCTTGTTGTACATTCAGGCGTTGGAGACCGCACGATGTTTTGAAGAAAATGTTGTCACCGATGTACGTGACGGCGATATCGGCGCCATCTTAGGGTGGGGTTTTGCACCTTATACCGGCGGTCCCATTTCCTTAATCGATACAATTGGTACACAGAAGTTCGTTGAAAATTGTGACCGCCTTGCCCAGAAATATGGCGAGCGGTTCAAGCCTTGTCAGTTGTTACGCGACATGGCGGCTTCGAACGACACGTTTTACAACAAGTTTAATCCCCAGAAAGTGGCTCAAGCTGCCTAATAACAACAACAAGGCTTGATCCCCAATAACAATAATAAGGGGCAATAAGAAGAAGTTCCCAAGTTTAGGGAAACGCCATAATAAAAAAAGCAAACTTGAACCGCCGGTGATTTATTCATCGGCGGTTTTCACTTGTGCGCCAGCTAAATTTCGAATGACTTATGAACCCTACAAATCCCTTCGCTGTTCTTGTAGAACGTACAAAGTTACACCAACAATCACGGCCATATAAATATAACCCAACAAACCTTCGGTGGCGGCAATGAGGCGCGCTTCCGGCGTTGGGAAAAAATCACCATAACCGACCGTCGTCCAGGTGATGATCGAGAAATACAAGGCCGTCACAGGATCATGGATGACGTCACCGCCATTAGTCAGGCCGAGCGCGCGATATGCCGATGCGTAAGTAAGGGTAGTGAGAACCGCAGACATCAGCATTTTAACAAAGAAAATCCGGCTGCGTCCACGTTCTTTGTCCCGAGAGAAGGTAAAAAGCCCTTCGCCGAAGATAGCAAAAAGCAGCACAATCCACAGATAGAAAGTTGTAATTCGAAAGTCGAAAAGCGGTTGATCGAGAAAAAGATTGAGCCCCGAGATCATGGATAGGAGCGGATATAAACCGTACATCACCATGCGATCCCATGCCCGCAAATTGGTGAGATGACGATGAATGGGATGGAATAGACGTAACATGAAGAAATACCTGCGGCATCTGTATCTATTTGGATATTAAGCGACAAAGCCCTCACTAGGCTAGGCGTTCATTCACTTCGACTAATCAGGATCACGCGATCACTTTTTGTAATGGCCCCTCCAATTAATCTGCGAAATAGGATAGACTGGCACCAAAGATACGGAGTGAAAGCCATGAAATCACAAATCAAGACATCTTTTGTTGCGTTGAGCCTAATCTTTTCTGTTGGATCGGTCGCCAATGCAGCCGAAACCATCTATGGCACCCAACGTGGGCAGCAATGTTTCCAGGACACCAAATTTGGCAATTCTCCAAGTGCTGCTTTGACGGTTTGCAATGAGGCGCTGAAAAAAGAAGTAATGTCGCGCAAGGATCGTGCGCGCACATTGGTCAATCGCGGCATAAATTTGAATGCCCTGGAACGGTTTGATGCAGCCGAGGAAGACTTTGAAGAGGCTCTGGAAATTTGGGAAGATTTACCCGAAGCTTACGCCAATCGCGGTAATACAAGCATGTTACAAAAAGAATACGATGCAGCCCGTGAGGATTACTCACGCGCTCTAGAGAACAATGTTCGAGATGCCAACAAAGTCCATTTCAATCGTGCACTAACCTATGAAGCCGAAAAGCGCTATGATGAGGCCTATGAAGACCTCAAGAAATCTGGATCACTCGATCCAACTTGGAGGGAAACACAGGAGCGGCTTACAATCTATCGCGAGCGTTTCGGTTATACTCAGTAGAAAGATTATTCGGCAGGGAGAGTATCGGGCGTTTTGTTGCGCTTCAGCAATTTGCGCGCCTTCGTGAACGGTACGGTGTAAAGCTGCCATACAGTGGCATATTGATCGCTTTCTTCACCGGAAAGTCCCATAGGAAACTCTTCTTGTGTTTGAGGTACGTACAGCGTGCCGAACATCCAATCCCAACAAGCAAACATGAACCCCATGTTTCGATCACAATGACGTTCGAGGCAAGAATGATGTATTTGATGTTGTGCCGGGCTAACAAAGAAATGGCTAACTCCTTTGGGGTAAGCAATCCAAATATGGGAATGGCGAAGATTATAACCAAGCAAATAAAACAAAAAGATCCCACCATTAAGTCCTGCGATTTGCATTGGTTGAAATCCGTCGGTAACACAGAACAAAGCTAGACCGGCGCATAAACCGCTCATTATTCCGCCAGCAGAGATGTTAATGAAATCATCGATAGGATGTTGCCGATAAACCGTCATTGGTGTCAGCACTTGCGCTGAGTGATGAACTTTGTGGAATTCCCAGAGCAGAGGAACTTTATGAAGAGCTGTGTGGCTCATATAGAGTCCAAAATCCGTCGCAACCAAAACCAATATTGTGTATCCAACCAGTAGGCCCGGCGTCACAGTCCATCCGAGTGTTTCTCCACCGTTGAGCGTTAGGCAAAGGCCATAGACAGAGGCCGCGATGCCGACACCAATCACTCCGACCCAACCGAAAATCAGTGGGAAGAGGATACGATTAATGAGGAAGTACAGATAGTCGGTTTTTGCTGACCGATGAAGCCAAACTGAAGGATCAAACAGCTCACCGAATGAGCTTTGTGCAGAACCTGGCATTCCTTGTCCGCGGAGCATGCTGCGTGCAACTAAGACAACAAAGGCGATAACAAGGGCACTTGCTAGGTAGACCCAAAAGATCCTTTCAGTTGGCGCACCAACACTACCGAGCGTAGCGTGAAATTGTACTTTGAGCCAATCGAATACGGAGGTCACTGTTCTTCCTTGGGTCGATTTATCGTGTCGATACTAGGTCTCAAAGGTGAACAGGGTTTTGAACGCGAAGCATCAATTGTCTTTAAGAGATGCGCGAATTGCCGCAACGGTCACATCAACCTGATGGTTTACAAGTTCTTCCGCGAGCGCTAGGCGCTCGTCGATGGGAGACAACGGAACGCCGTTTATAGAAAACTTGTTAGCAGCCTGGCGTTGATCCGCACGGATTGTTTGTGGGTCATAGAGCATCATCAAAAGAGAATACCGCAAGCCATCATGGAATCCCTCCGGCACCTCGTGATATCCGCGCGCTTCAAGCCAGCGATCCCACCGAGGATTGTCATAATACTCCGCGATAAAATGTACTTTTGGCCCTTCTGAAGGCCAATGAGCAGAGAGCCGTTTGGCGACCCGCGCCATACTCTTTTGGTTTCCGCCGGAATCACCAATCAGAATAATATTCTGAAAGCCTGTTGAGATTAAGCTCCTGGTAATATCAGAAAGCAGTGCCTCAAATGTGTCTTCCCGCACACTGATTGTGCCGGGATAGCGCATATGCCCGCTCGGCGGGTCGACATGCCCTTCAGGTACATAGACAACAATGGGTGCGACCAGCGCATTTCCTAATTGACGAGCTATACGTTCGGTCGTGAGACGTAATATGTAATTATGCTTGCCAAGAGCGAGATAGGGGCCATTTTGTTCAATACCGCCGGTAGCAACGATTGCTGTTGTTTTCCGGTCGCGAAGCGCATCACGGACTTCCATCCAGGTCAGTTCTTCAATAAACACGCTGTCGAGCGCAGCAATCGGCCGCGGTGCCTCGAGGATGCTGGGGTTCAAGCTCCCGGCTTCTGATCCAATTTCAAGTTGTTTATCTGGCCCGAAGAGAGAAAAGATACCAAGGGCCACAATCGCCACAAACATAGCTGCAGCAAAAATACCCCCAAACATTTCTGAGTATTTGTCACCCATGCCCTGAATTATAGGACATGGGTCTTACTGTGGTCTTACTGGGATCTTAATAATTGCTGGCGCGACGGGCCATAAAGTTGGGTAAAAACCTTCTTTCTTCAGGTTCGTCATAGTCCTGGAACGGCTCGTCATCGTTGCTAGCATCCAGAGAAGCCCTTGTTGCGTCAGTCCGGTGCGCATCAATAAGTGCCCGGCGAAATACCAATGGATTGCCAATGGCAGGAAGGTCCACTTCGCCGATCCCAGATCCTCGGATGCGCAGTCGCCCATAATTGAGCATGCGTCCCATGAGTGACTGGGCGAGGTTTACACCTTCAATGCGCGTTGTCGTAAATTCATTGGTGTGGCGAAAAAACAAACCTGTTTTGTAAACAAAGCGGCGGTTAGTAACCGCGATCTCCGTGGAAATTTTATCAATCAGCCTACGGAAAAAAACAACGATACCGATCAACGCCCATCCAAGGAGGATAAGCCACATGAATGAAACTAATGTATAAGTCCAATGAAACTTTCCAACGGCTAGTATTTCTTCATCAGTTGCTAAAGTCCTTTCAACATAAGATGCCATATATCCCTCCGTTTTCGTTTGATCCCAAACGTCGTCAAATCTTCTTTTTCCCGGGGAAAACAAGAGCCTATCCAGAAGGGCGGAACGCAAGCTCACTACTATGTAGACATATGGTGTGTAACGCGCTCTTTTCAAGGTGCGTAAAACAAAATTGCAAGCTTAAAAAGTGACGGCAACGTCACCTTCTCGCATTAAGATAGTAACAGAGATACAATTGGTATCTATGCTGACAGCAGTGCGGCAAAGTTTTTTTCCAGATGTTTACGCATAACATCCGGAAACGGAATAATTTTCCGTTTCTCTAAATCAAGCGAAACGGCAATCGCCTCTGAGCGTGCCACCAGTGCGCCCGTCGTGGCATTGAACGACCAGTGAACCACGTGCATGGTTTTCTCGCTAATGGACTTCAATCCGGCATAGATAGAGATGAGATCGCCCGCCCGCAATTGGTCATGAAAGAGGAACCTATATTCAAGCGCGGCACCGCCAATCCGTGCCATATTGCTCTGATCGGCCTGTGCACGCACTCGATTTCGGATTTCTCCCATGAAGTTCACAATGCCATCGGAAATGCGCCCCATATAAATGTCCGGTTGGACATAGCCAAATTCATCGATTTCGTGCGCGTAGATCCGACCCAGCGTAATAGGGACCATGTTGGCAGAAATAGCATCTTCGATCGATCCTCCTTTGATGGTCCCATCAAGAGGGATGCTCCGTGGCCCGGCATTTTCTGGAACAGTAGTCCGGTAATTATTTGCGCGCTCCAACGTGACTGAGGGAAAGTCGATGGGAGCGCCACTATATCGGTCAATCAACGATACATGTGATATGATGGTTGCTGATAGTTGATCGCCATAAGTTGGCCGCATCGCTTGATAGATATGAATGTCTCTCTGGTCGACGTTGAGAATGCCGGCCTCAATAATAATACCGGGGCCTGCATGAAGTTCGCGCATATAGCGGATATGCTGATCGCTGACTTTGAGCATGGCATTGTTTGTTTTTAGCCACGAAGGTGTGACCCCCAAATGTCCGGCCAGCACACCCATACCTTCAGCCGCTTTGGTGAGATAGAAACGCACATTCATGTGCCCCATCTCATCACACTCCCAGGTATTCACATTACCGCGAAAACACACAAACATTTCACTCATAGGGTTGGCTCTCTTTCTTGTTGGTTTTGTTGGGAGCGACAATGCAATAGGTGTGTTCGCTAAAACTTGTAAGTTGGTTTGGAAACACCTTTGGCAATAGGGTCCCCAGAATCGCGCTCCTGCACTGCTTGTTTGAAACCAACATCCTGCGCGCGTTGCTTAAACCAAACGCCCTCAGGCGAATGGCGGGTGATACCGTCAAACAATGTTGCAATCATTTGCGTGTTACTCAGCCCCATGTTCTCATAGGCTTGATTGATCATCAGCTTTTGCATCATCAACTGGTTGCGCGGAACCCCTTGCATGCGTTCCGCCCAGTGGCGCACTCTGTCATCGAGATCATCCGCAGGCACAGCCTCGAGCACTAGATCCATATCGGCGGCTTCGCAACCGGTGATCAGATCTCCGGTGAGCAGCATGCGCTTGGCTTTCTCCGGCCCAAGACGATAAACCCACATCGCCGTTGTCGGACAGCCCCAAACGCGTGCTGGCGGATAACCAATGCGCGCGTCTTCCGCCATGATCACGAGGTCACAACAAAGAGCAATATCACTACCACCAGCAACAGCTGCGCCGTGCACTTTTGCGATCGTCGGCTTGTGAGAATGCCACAGGCTCATAAAGTCCTGGGTGTTTTGATGCATCATGTTGAAATCGACCATGGGGTCCCACGGCATATTCTCTGATCCATCGCTCGCGCCAACAGCTGTCCGCGCTTCCGCAAAATCTTTCAGATCGTAGCCCGAACAAAAGCCATCTCCAGCGCCTTGCAGAACGATTACGTGAATATTGTCATCCTCGTTGGCACGTTCAACTGCTTGGTGGATTTCGGTCGGCATACCGCGACAAATAGCATTAAGTCGGTCCGGACGATTAAGTGTAATCGTCGCGACCCGTCCATCGGTTTCATAGAGGAGGGTTTTGAAATCCATCACACCACCTTCACCTATTGCTTTATGCCTTGCCTGGATTGGCAAACGGATGGCCTGCCGTCAGTCCACCACACACAGGAAACGCTTGCCCATTGACATAAGACGCCTCATCGCTTGCCAGGAACAAAGCCATATTCGCGATCTCTATCGGTTCGCCGTACCGCTGTAGTGGGTTAAGTTGCCCGAGTTTGTGTGTAGAGCCGCGCGATTCTGCTAAGTCGAAAATGGGTTTGGTCATACCCGTTTCAATGAGGCCAGGGCAGACAGCATTCACCCGCACGCCCGTTCCGAACAAGTTATAGGCCGAGGTTTGAACCAAACTGATGACACCCGCCTTACTGGCGCTATAAGGAATGGACCCCGCATTCGAACGCAAACCCGCAACCGACGCAGTGCAAACGATTGACCCCGATCCCTGTTTGATCATGACCGGTGACGCATGTTTAATCGCAAGGAAGGGGCCAATAAGATTGACCCGTATGATCTCCTGAAACATTTCCGGTGTGATGTCCGGTATGGGCGCGATACCGCCGCTAATCCCAGCATTGGCATAAACCGCATGGAGACCACCGTAGCCACCCATCGCTGTTTCAACCAGGCCCTTCACTTGCTCTTCATTGCCAGCGTCAGCTTCGACAGCTGTCGCAGTGCCACCTGTAGCGGTGATCTCTTCGACTGTCTGGTGAACACCTTCGGCCACATCGGCCGCAACAACTTTCGCGCCTTCGCTCGCAAACAATTGCGCGCTTGCGCGACCAATGCCGCTGGCGGCACCAGTAACAATCGCAACTTTTCCCTCTAACCGTCCCATACATTCCTCCACTGATAAAATTTCGTGTCAATTAATTGTGATTTCGAGCAATACATCCCTGGTCGCAACTTGACTTTCTTGTTTTACTTTGACGTTTGAGATTGTGCCGTCGGTCGGCGCTGTAATCTCATGCTCCATTTTCATGGCTTCAAGCACGGCAACAACGTCACCGCGAGCGACCGTTTCTCCTTCTGTCTTTGCCAAGCGAACAATCTTGCCGTTCATTGGCGCGCGAACGACCCCGTCGCTTGTCTGATCACCAATGTCCGTAGGCGCCCAAGTTTTATCCTCGAAGGTAAAACTCGACCCCTCGACATCCAGATAAAGTGTAGCGCCTTCCTGAAGGAAAGTGGCCTCGCAGAGTGGCTTACCTTCGATTTGATAGTGAACCTTCTGAAGTGCACCCATTGCAGATGAGACAGATAGGGAGTTGATCGTCACATCCGCTGAAGCCGTTGTGATGATCAATTGGTGATCTTCGCGTTTTGCTTTTAGTTGATGGAGCGTATCACCTTCTTCCAAAGTAACTGGATATTCTCGCCATCGCGATGACGACCAGGAAGCGCCGAAGAAGTAGTCGGGATCGCCCAGTGTTATTGTGAGCGCTGAGGCAAGCGCCAATTGCTCATCTGTGGGTCCACCAGGCGTTTTGTATTTAAAGGTGTCCTCGATAAAAGTGGTTGTGACTTCACCTTGCGCAAAAGCTTTTGCCTCAAGAAG
>JAJFIN010000370.1 GCA_021774955.1 Alphaproteobacteria bacterium
CTATTCCCGGCACCGGTTGGACCAAGCAGACGCAGCTCTATTGCCTCTTTATGCGCCCCCGGCTTGGACATTTATTCAAGAACGTTTGAGCGCGCTTTCAGCCAGTGATATCCGCGATGCACAAGCCTCGCATTCAAAATGAGTCTCAAAAAAAATAGGTGAGGGTTATGACATCCCTTACGCCTGTCTCTTCTACGCCACACATTTGGTATTCAGTTACCAAAGGTTAACCAACCCATTGGCGGGTCGGGCAATTTTATGATAACTTCGACATGCTATTAATTGGGAGCTTTGAAAGCAGGTTATCACCTGCGCAAAAATGGAGATCTTTCCCTGTCAGCAAATAATGCCAGCCGCGCACCGGCTGAAAACATATTAGACCTTATCCTTTCATCCCTCGAAGACGACAAAGCACAAGACGTCGTGTCCATCGACCTCAACGGCAAAACAGCCTTTGCCGATGCCATGGTCGTGGCCAGCGGACGGTCGCAGCGTCATGTCGGGGCCATCGCCGACCATCTGGTTCGAAATTTAAAGGACGCTGGCCATGGGCGATGTAGCATTGAAGGATTACCCACGTGCGATTGGGTTTTGATCGATGCTGGCGACGTCATCGTGCATGTCTTTAGACCCGATGTGCGAGAATTCTACAAATTGGAGAAAATGTGGTCGGTCGACACGACGCCCGATACCGCAAACCAAGTGGCACTCTAAAGTGTTTCCAGGAAAAGTGGATGCCGGTTTTCCGTCCGGAAACACGACAAGGTGAAAATATGGGATCTGTTTTGATCGCACCAACATCAAAATGATCCCATAAGGCTTTTACCAACGCGTGAATTTGGAAGGTCAACCTGAATGGCAATGCTTGTCATAGCATTCGCAATCATGTCCTTGCGGACCTACTATCTTGGTTGATTGAAACCAGTGAAGGTGCGGTTATAAAATGCTGCAGATAACCATTATTGCAGTTGGGCGCGCCAAAGACTCCGCCGAGCGAGATTTATTCAACAAATATCGAGAGCGATTTGACAAAGTCGGAAGCGGACAAGGGCTCGCATCCTTGTCCCTTATTGAAGTCGAAGAAAAAAGATCCATCCAAGGGGATGAACGGAAAAAGCGCGAAGCGGAACTTATTTTAAACGCGCTCCCAGAAGGAGCTGTTCTTGTTCTCCTCGATGAACGAGGCAAAGCCCTCTCGAGCAAAGAGATTTGCCAATTGATCGAAACAAACCGAGATCAGGGGGTCCGTGATTTGGTTTTTGTGATCGGGGGCGCCGACGGTGTAACAATTGAGCTTAGAAACCTTGCGACTAAATTACTTAGCTTTGGACCAGCGACATGGCCGCATATGCTTGCCCGTACGATGTTGGGTGAACAGATTTACCGCGCGGTCTGCATTCTCTCAGGTCATCCCTATCACAAGGTGTGAGCTTGGCTGGTATTGGGGCTAATATTCGGCTACAGAATTCCAATTGCCTCGCATTAGTGTGAACCGATTTAATAGAATGAAAGAAGTTTGTGCGACTTTTTGAAAATCCCAACTGGCGGTCCTAATAATGAAAAAACCCGATGGTCCTGTCGTTCTATGCATTTTGGACGGATTCGGCGAACGCCAGGAGCACGACAACAATGCGATCTCCTTAGCCAAAACGCCAAATTATGATCGCCTGCGCGCTGAAGAACCTTTCGGCACATTGGCAACATCCGGGTCAAGCGTTGGCCTGCCTGAAGGCCAAATGGGCAATTCCGAAGTCGGTCATACCAATATTGGCGCCGGTCGCGTGGTCCTCCAAGATCTACCGCGGATCAACGAAGCCATCGAAAATGGTACGCTTGGACAAAACCCCGTACTGACAGAATTTATTTCCAATCTTAAAGCGGCAGGTGGGGCGTGCCATCTCATGGGTCTCGTCTCGCCGGGTGGTGTTCACTCTCACCAAGACCATATGGTTGCGCTGGCGAAAATTCTCCATCAAGCCGGCATCAAAGTTTGGGTTCATGCTTTTTTGGATGGCCGCGATACACCGCCCAAAAGCGCGCATGAGTTCCTTTTAAAATTTATCACCGATTGCGGCGATGCTGCCACGCTCGCGACTGTCACTGGTCGCTACTACGCAATGGACCGCGACAAAAACTGGTCAAGGACAGAACAAGTCTATTCAGCAATCGTCAACGCCGAAGGCACAAAGGTCGATGACTTTTGCGCCGCGATCCAAAATGCATATTTAGATGCCACGACTGATGAGTTTTTCCCCGCTCACGTTTCTAAAACCTATCCCCGGATGAGCGATGGCGACGCTCTTCTCATGGCCAACTTCCGCGCCGATCGCGCGCGTCAAATTTTAACCGCAATTCTCGATAAAGATTTTGACGCGTTTAATCAGGATAGGAAACCAAAGCTGTCGACTGCAGCTGGTATGGTGGAATATTCATCTGCTTTAAACGCCCATCTCACAGCGCTTTTCCCTTTGGAAGAGCTGCACAACACCCTGGGCGAATGGGTATCAAAGAGCGAAAAAAAACAATTGCGGCTATCCGAGACTGAGAAATATGCCCATGTCACGTTTTTCCTCAACGGAGGTCGTGAGACCGTGTTTGAAGGCGAGGAGCGCATTCTCGTTCCAAGCCCAAAGGTCGCAACCTATGACCTAAAGCCTGAAATGTCCGCTTACGAAGTAACGGACAGATTAGTAGCCGCAATCCAGTCTGGTGATTTTGATCTTATCATTGTGAACTACGCCAATCCAGATATGGTGGGCCATACAGGTATATTGTCGGCGGCCATAACAGCTATTGAAACAATTGATATCTGTCTCGGTCGGGTGGAAAACGCATTGTCTGCCGCTAATGGTATCATGCTGGTTACAGCTGACCATGGCAATGTCGAGATGATGCATGACCCGGAAACCGACGGCCCCCATACCGCCCACACTTCTTTGGAAGTCCCAATTTTCTTGGTCAATAGTTCAGTGCTTGGTGAAAAAGTTCTGATTTCAAAAAACGGCTGCCTTGCCGATATTGCTCCGACCTTGTTGAATATCATGGCCCTTGAGATCCCAACAGAAATGACCGGGACGCCGTTAGTCAAAACAGATCCATCTACCGGTGAGGGAACACGTGTATCTGCGTAAGCAAACAAACAACACGATACCCACAGCATTTAGATCCGTATGCTGTACATTATCGGTTTTGTTCATTGGTCTCACCCCACTAAACAGTGCAGTCGCGCAAGAACAAGCTCCGCCAACAATTGAGGATCTGGACAAAGTAAAAGGGGAAATCACGGAGCATCAGGAACGATCTCAGAATTTGGTGCGTGAAGCGGAGAAAGTTGCAAGGTCAACCAAGAATATCAAACGCAAATTGGTGACCGCAGCGGCTCAAATCCAGGCCAAAGAAGCAGAGATCATAACGGTTGAGCAAAACATCGAAGCCATGTCCGTCCGCGAGGAAGTGTTGTTGTCCGAATTGGACAATCGCAGCGCTGCATTGATGGAAACGATCGCAGCCTTGCAAAAATTGCAACGCAATCCACCTCCGGCTCTCTTCGTTCATCCCGATGACGCTGCTGATGCCGCGCGCTCGGCGCTGCTTCTCAGTGAAATCGCTCCGGCCATTAAAGAAGAAGCAGATGCATTGGCCGCCGAATTAGACAAGCTCCGCGTATTGCGAGAAACGATCTTGGGCGAGCGTGAGCGTTTGCGCGCAGCCGAGGTAAACCTCGCGAAAGATCAGGAAAAACTGTCACACCTGTTGGATCAACGCGAAACAAAGTATCAAAAACTGCACTTCGCCGCAGAAGCTGAGCGCCAACGTGTGGCCCGTCTTGCCCTTGAAGCGAAGTCCTTGGAGGAGCTGATCAATTCCCTTAAAACTCTGGCCGAGGCCGCTCAACCGCGTCGCAAACCAACAACGCAACCGGCAGATGGGATACCGATTCCCAAACCAAATCCCCTGCGCCCGAACGAACGAGGTAACGAGTTTGCGTCATTGCGCCCTGAAAACCAAAAAGGCGGTGCTGCCGGAGGCGCATCGACCCGGTTTTCCAAATCTAAGGGACTGATTCGATTACCGGCGACCGGGCGTTTGATGAACACATATGGGTCAATTTTGGCCGCATCAGACGGGAAAAGCCGGGGAATAACCCTCCAAACCCGTCCAAAAGCACAAGTTATTTCACCTTTTGATGGTGAAATCGTGTTTGCGGGTCCATATTTGGGGTATGGCCAGCTATTGATCATTGCCGTCGGCGAAGGCTATCATTTGATATTAGCAGGCATGGAACGCCTTGATGGTATCGTTGGGCAGCGCTTGCTAGCTGGAGAACCCGTGGGAATCATGGGGTTTGGGGGCGTAGGCAATATCGATGAAACGAAGCGTGGTAAGATTGAATCACAAGGTAAGGAAGGTCTTCCAACGCTTTATTTCGAGTTTCGTAAAGATGGTGAACCGTTTGATCCAATACCCTGGCTCGCGATCACCAATGGAAAAGGTAACGGTTAATGTTTAGAACGCTCTTTGCCGCCGCGGCAGGTGCCGCAATCACCGCCATCGTTTTGACGGGATCGCCGCCAATCGATTCGAATGTTCTGGGTCTGTCGGCAAATGCAGCCGGCGCCAGCACCTATCGTCAGCTCAACCTATTTGGCGAAGTTTTCGAGCGCGTTCGCTCACAATATGTTGAACCGGTTGAAGATGTTGAGGTGATTGAATCAGCAATCAACGGCATGCTGTCTTCTCTTGATCCTCATTCCAGCTATCTCAGCCCGGACAGCTTTAAGGACATGCAGGTCAGCACGCGCGGCGAGTTTGGCGGCCTGGGACTTGAAGTCACGATGGAAGAAGGATTGGTAAAGGTCGTCTCTCCAATCGACGATACGCCAGCAGCGCGCGCCGGCATGAAGACCGACGACTTTATCAGCCATATCGATGGTGAACCTATCATGGGTTTGACCTTGAATGAGGCCATCGACAAGATGCGCGGACCGGTAAACACCGATATCACGGTGACCATCCTTCGCAAAGACACCAAACCTTTCGACCTGACACTGACCCGCGCTGTCGTAACCATCCAATCTGTCCGTCACCGGACGATTGACAATGTCGGTTATGTGCGGATCGCAACTTTCAGCGAAAAAACTGATTCAGGTCTGCAGAAAGCCATGGCCAACATCAAGCGTGAATTAGGCAGTGATCTTTCCGGCATCGTCATTGACCTGCGCAGCAATCCCGGCGGACTGCTTGACCAAGCTGTCGCAGTAACCGATGCGTTCCTGAGCCGCGGTGAAATCGTTTCGACTCGCGGTCGCATGCCAAAAGATTCACAGCGCCACAATGCCCGCAACGGTGACCTGGCCGACAAAAAACCGATCGTTATCTTAATTAACGGTGGCTCAGCTTCCGCATCAGAGATTGTTGCAGGTGCCTTGAAAGACCATCAACGAGCAACTCTCCTCGGCACCCAATCGTTCGGCAAGGGTTCGGTGCAAACCGTGATCCCGCTGAGCAATGGCACCGATGGCGCTCTGCGTCTCACAACGGCAAAGTACTATACGCCATCTGGGAAATCGATCCATGAGGTCGGCATCAAACCGGATATTTGCCTGACCGTTGTTGTCGCCAATGAAGACCCCGAGGTCGAAGATGACTACATCGACGATGACAGTCCTAATGCTGGCTGTGAGGTCATTGCGGTTCCACAAGCGATGATCGACGAGGCACGCGAATCGAGCGATGTAACGGTTCCTGATTATCAGCTCGATAGAGCCGTTGAGATGATCCAAGCCATGGCTGCCGGTAATACGCAATCGGCAGCACTTGCTGACTGACATTTGCACGCGGTCAAATGAAACCAACAATAGAGGGCGCACCAAACAGGTTTGCGCCCTTTATTGATAAAGTTAACGACTAGTAAACCATTCTCGACAAGGATAAGCCGCAGATTACCTGGCATTTACAGGGTCACCACGTTCCATTGCGCACCGAAGACCGGGAATGACAACAGCAGAGCTGATCACACCCATGGCCAGCAATATTCGCGCACGATTAAGCGCCTCCAGTCCCGGTCGGATGATCATCGCCGTAGTGTCTGTACTGCTATCGCTGTTCATCCTTTGGCTTGTTCTTAATTACAAAAATGACCCCGCCTCGGATGGCAGCGTTGTTATCTTGCGGTTAGATCCTTTGCCGGATGTCTCTGGAGAAACGTCAGAGCTAATTATTGGGGCTGATCCGGCGACCAACTTGGACACGCCGCCCGTCGCAGCTGAAGTCCCCACCGAGGATCATCCTGATACGGAGACAAAACCCGCCATTCTCGGCGTCAACGATATCGACACCAAACCAAAGCCGTCGACAAGCCCAACCGTGACCGGCGCCATTAAACTGGTCGTCACACCGGTCAATGCGCTAATGGAGCCCGGCCCTCACGGACCCCTGCCCGTCATCAGTGCCGACGGCAAACGCGCCATGGATGTTTACGCCCGTCCCTTTGACTTGGCTGATACCCGCCCCAGAATATCCATTATCATTGGCGGGCTCGGGCTTTCAAAACAAGTCACCCAAAACGCTATCGACAAACTTCCCGGTGAGATCTCTTTTGCTTTTGCCCCTTACGGCGGCGACCTCCAAGCCTGGGTTGATAAGGCCAAAAACAAAGGCCACGAAGCGCTGCTTGAACTTCCAATGGAACCGTTCGATTATCCTGACAATGATCCGGGACCGTTTACCTTGCTGACGACAAATTCGGCGGCACAAAATACCGAGCGTTTAAAGTGGTTGTTAGGGCGCTTCCACGGCTATACCGGCACGATCAATTATCTTGGCGCCAAGCTGACTTCAACACCGGAGCCGTTGCTGCCAATCTTGGAACAACTCGCCGACCGCGGTGTCATGTTCATCGACGATGGGTCTTCTCAGCGCAGTCTGACGATCGACCTGGCCGAACAGATCGGCTTGCCCGCTTCGCGCAGCATCCAGACGATCGACATCCGCGCCTCAAAATCATCGATCGATGAACGCCTGCTAGAGCTTGAAGAGTTTGCGCGACGCGATGGCTCGGCCATCGGCATGGGTTATGCCTACCCGGTCACCGTTGAACGCCTGACCTCCTGGGCCAAAACATTGAACCGCAAGGGGCTTGTCTTAGCCCCGGTTTCAGCGCAAGTTCGCGGCCAATCTGAAACCCCTTGAGACACGCTGCTGCCGTGGACCAGAAATACCAAAACCTGCCCTACCGCCCCTGCGTCGGCATCATGTTGATCAATCCATCAAAGTTGATTTTTGCCGGTCGCCGCATTGATGGCGTCAAGGCAGCCCCCGATGCTTGGCAGATGCCACAAGGCGGCATCGACCCCGGCGAGGAGGCAGAGCGCGCCGCCTATCGCGAGCTCGAAGAAGAAACCGGCATTTCCCAGGCAAAGATCCTCGCCGCTGCCGACAATTGGCTAACCTACGACCTCCCGCAAGAGCTCCTAGGCAAAACCTGGGGCGGAAAGTATCGCGGTCAAAAGCAAAAGTGGTTCGCCATGCAATTTGAAGGGGCGGATTCTGACATTAACATAAAAACGCCGCACCCTGAATTTGACCGATGGGCCTGGAAACCAGCTGAGGAAATCCTTGAGGCCATCGTACCGTTCAAACGCGATCTCTATGCGGACGTCTTTTCAGCTTTTGAAGCTCTGCTACGTTAAAACGAACCCGCCGACCAGAGTTTGGTATAAGCCTCGCAATGGATCAGGATGGATTGATACTCACTGACATTGACGCCTTCAGGTACTTCGTAGCTTTGTGCGCCCTTTGGGCTTGATAGATCGCCAATAAACAAAGCGCCTTCTTGGGCATTCTTGTTATTGGCTTCATTCCCATTTTTTGGCGAGAGAAACACTTTAAGGTCGGGGGCTTTTTTTGTTTTAAACGCATCGTCGAACTTGATGACGGTTTGGCCTTCTTCAGTTTCGACGATCTGCCAATTGCCACTCGCCTTCTGGGTCTTCTTTGTCCACGTGCCTTGAACAACAACCGTCTCTTCTGCCGACACCGTCATTGGCAACAAAGCGAATACTTGGATACTCAAAAAGCTAACAAAAAGCATTGTAAGTTTTTTCATGATTCTCTCCTTTCCTTAGGTCCTAACACGGGCCCTCTTCACGAATAGTCACGTTTGGCACAAGCCTTCTTGAACACCTCACACCTCTCTCTTTTCCCGCGCTTCCAGAACCCCCCCGTGCCCAAGCTTGACAGCATCCTTATTTAGAACTAGAATATTAATTTTAAATAAGGATAAAAAAAGTGTCGGTAATCGCCCTCGTTTCCCCCAAACAAGCCCGCAGTCAGGCAACGCTTGAGCGCATTGTTGAAGCAACCAAGGACCTGATGGAGGAGAAAGATTGGCCGCTGATCACCATGGCCGAGATCGCGGAACGGGCCCAATCTTCGGTCGGATCGCTTTACGCACGCTTCCCATCCAAACAAACCTTGCTCGACCATCTCGATGAGGACTACGCCCAAACAGTCATTGAGATGTGCCACAATTGGCCCACAGGAAATGCGAAAAGCCTAGACCAATATTTAGAGGGTTTAACAAAACAACTTCTCAAATTTCATCGATCCGCACCGGGACGGATCCGTCACTTGATATTAGAAGCCCGCCTTCATCAACACTCAAATTTCGCAGCAAGAACCGAAAGAATGAACGAGGCCCTCTCCGGTCTCTGGCGTCCCATCGCTGATTACGCCCAACAACTTGGGCATGCACATCCTGAACGTTCAGCGCATTGGGCTTTTCGGACAATCGTCACTTTGGTGCGAGAGATCGTCCTCTTTCCCGAGAGTTTTGGGACTCTGACCAAAGAGCCAAACAGCATTCTTGCCAAACGCATTGCCCGTAGCGCGTCGGCACACCTGGTCACCAACAATGAGAGATAAAAATGAGTAGAGTAGTTTCGTTGCATTTTCTATTTCAGCTTATCGCCTTCAGCGCGCTTTCTAGTTTCGCATGCGCTCAAACAATCGATCATCAACCACTCGACGCATTTGCCGATGCATGGATCGATGAAAGCCACCAAGAGGCGAATATTCCCGGTGTCATATTCGCATTGGTGCACGAGGGACGTATCATTATGACGAAAGGCTTCGGCCTGGCAGACTTGGAACGCAAAATCCCTGCAAGTGCCGACAGCGTCTTTCGTGTTGGCTCGGTATCAAAGCCAATCACGGCAACCGGTCTTCTAGAAATCATCTCCACCACCGATTTGGAACGCGATACCGACCTGCGATCTCTTCTTAAACCCCTTCAGATCAACCCGCCTCTCAAACTCCCACTTACGCCGCATCATTTGCTAACCCATACAGCCGGTTTCAGTGAATCGCTCTTTACCCAGCACAAGCGATATCCCCAGGACCATTTAACGCTCTCAGAATATCTAGCCCGACACCTGCCACCCCGATTTGAAGAACCCGGCAAAGTCATCGCCTACAACGATCACCACACCATGCTCGCGGGCTATGTCATTGAAAAAAAGACGCAAACCCAATTTGCATCTTACATGGAAAGCGCCATTTTCAACCCCCTAGGCATGACGAACACGACCTTCCATCAAATCAAATTTTCCCCCTCGATAGAAAATAATTTAGCCACCAGCTATCATTTTAATGGCAAGAACTTCACGCCCTACCCACGAGATTATGTCGACAGCACACCGGCGGCCGGCATGCGCACCAACGCCAACGACATGGCTCAATATGTGATTCACCTGCTCGACAAAAATAATTCATCCGCACAAGTCCAACTCTCACAACAATTTACCCATCATCCAAACATGGCCGGTCGCGCCTATGGCTTCGCCGAAATGAGTTGGAAAGGACGGCGCGTCATTTACAAAGATGGACAAGCAAGCGGTTTCGCCGCCCGCCTTATCCTGGTCCCAGAATTAAAACTCGGGTTTTTCGTTGCCATCAATCGCTCGATCCTCGGACCGATGGGAGCGCCCAATGAAGCAGGTCGGTTCTCAAGAAACTTGACCTCGGCAATCCTAGGCCAAGTCGTCACCGAGGGTGTCCAAACACCTCAAACCGATCTCACGGAACAACCAAGCAACCCCGATCTTAACCTCTATGCTGGAACCTACCGCAATGTCGTCGCTGCACGGCACAGCTACGAGAAATTCATTACCCTCTTTGATGACGTTACCGTACAGCACAATGCACCAAACACATTATCGATTGGAAAACGCGTCTATCAACAAAAAGAGAAAGATTATTTTGAAACGCAAGACAAACCTGCCTATCGCATCGCTTTTAGCCGTGACGGTAGCAGCCCCGCCCACTATCTCTTTATTGGATCAGGCGCCTACGAGCGCATCGCCTGGTACGGCACATCCAAAAACACGCCACTTTTTGCCATTGGTTTTCTGGTTCTGTTTCTTTTGTTTTCAATCGGCGCAATTTACGCCTTAAGAAAACAGCGTCCTAACAAATCAGCAAACTTTTACATGCTTTCAAGCGCCACCTTGAAACTTTCATTTCTTGCTTCTTTTGGAGTTTACGTTGCGACATTGGACCCGCAAGAAATGTTCTTTGGCCCGAACTTAGCCCTTCACATCATACTGGGCTTGCCCGTAATTGCTATGCTGATTGATTTGATATTGGCGTTGAAACCCTTTGGTCTTGTAGGAGAGCGGGGCGCGCAAGGGGCATCGCGTTATCTCATCGCCACACTATATCTAGCCATTGCAGGAGCTTTCGCCCTGTGGCTCAATTATTGGAACCTACTGGGTTGGCGGTACGGATAAAGGAAGACTAGAGCGTTTGTTGGACCGTGCGAAGTTGATCCAAGGCGGCTTGAGCATGAGCCTTTTCAATGACCCCTTTAGTTTCGGCAACGATCTTCTCTGCTTCAGATATGCGTTGCTCGATCTCTTGCCCACTTGCTTCTTCTGCAGGGAGAGCATCTTCAGCTAAAACGTTAAGGCTCGTGCGCGTCACTTCGGCAATGCCGTTTCTCACAAAGTAGCGCGTGTCGGCACCATCATTGCGCACGATCAAGAGACCTGTGCGCAAATTAGCAATCACCGGCGCGTGCCCCGCTAGCACACCAAACTCACCTTCGGTGCCCGGCACGACAACAGAATCAACTTCCTCAGACACAAGCGCGCGTTGCGGCGATACAAGACTGAAGTGAAATTTTTCCGCCATCTGACGATATCCTTAAACAAGCACAGGTTCTAAATTCCGATTTAGGCTGCTTCCGCAGCCATTTTTTCAGCTTTCGCTGTTGCATCTTCAATGGTGCCAACCATGTAGAAGGCTGCTTCAGGAAGATGGTCATAGTCACCATCGCAAAGGCCCTTGAAGCCTTTGATCGTGTCCTTGACATCCACAAGAAGACCTGGTGAACCGGTGAAGACCTCGGCCACGAAGAACGGCTGTGACAGGAAGCGCTCAATCTTGCGCGCCCGCGCCACGGCCAGCTTGTCTTCTTCAGAAAGCTCATCCATGCCGAGAATGGCAATGATGTCCTGAAGTGATTTGTAGCGCTGCAGGATTTCCTGAACACGGCGGGCTGTTTCGTAGTGCTCATCTCCAACAACACGCGGCTCAAGAATACGCGAAGTTGAATCAAGCGGATCCACGGCCGGGTAAATACCCTTTTCCGAAATCGCGCGATTAAGAACCGTCGTCGCGTCCAAATGAGCAAAGGATGTGGCCGGCGCCGGGTCGGTTAGGTCATCAGCCGGCACATAAATCGCCTGAACCGACGTCACCGATCCTTTGTGAGTGGTGGTAATGCGTTCCTGCAAGGTGCCCATGTCCGTTGCCAAAGTTGGCTGATAGCCCACCGCAGATGGGATCCGACCAAGCAGCGCTGATACTTCAGAACCGGCTTGCGTGAAACGGAAAATATTATCAACGAAGAACAGCACGTCTTGACCTTCATCGCGGAAATGTTCCGCCACCGTCAGACCTGATAAGGCCACACGAGCACGCGCTCCAGGAGGTTCATTCATCTGACCAAACACAAGCGCGCATTTGGAGCCTTCACCGCCGCCTTCCTTGTTCACACCGGATTCAATCATTTCCCAATAAAGGTCGTTCCCTTCACGGGTCCGCTCGCCAACACCGGCAAAGACAGAATAACCGCCGTGCGCCTTGGCGATGTTATTGATCAGTTCCTGAATGAGAACCGTCTTGCCAACACCGGCACCACCGAACAGGCCAATCTTACCGCCTTTTGCGTAGGGACACAGAAGATCAACCACCTTGATGCCTGTCGCCAGCATTTCCGCTTCTGTCGACTGATCGACGAAGGGAGGGGCTTCCTGGTGAATTTCGCGTTTCAGCTCGGACTTGATCGGTCCTTGTTCATCAACTGGTTCACCGATCACGTTCATGATCCGGCCAAGCGTGCCGTCGCCGACCGGCACCTGGATACCAACACCCATATCGCCAACTTCAGTACCGCGCTTGAGGCCTTCCGTTGAATCCATGGCGATGGTGCGCACCGTGTTTTCACCGAGATGCTGGGCAACTTCAAGCACCAGGCGGCTGCCATTATTGTCACATTCAAGTGAGTTCAGGATCGCGGGCAGGTGGCCGTCAAATTGAACGTCCACAACAGCGCCAATAACCTGTGTTACGCGTCCGGTCTTATCAGTCATGTCTTACTCCTCGTAAAACCTTTGCTGGTAGGCATCGCCACCCAAGGTCTAAAGCGCTTCTGCGCCTGCAATAATTTCAATCAATTCAGTCGTAATCTGTGCCTGACGGCTTCGGTTATAGGTAATCGTCAACTTGTCGATCATCTCACCGGCATTGCGCGTCGCATTGTCCATGGCGGTCATCTTAGCGCCCATCTCACTGGCACCATTTTCAAGCAGGGCCTTAAATATCTGCACAGAAACATTGCGCGGTAACAGCAGGTTCAAAATCTCTGTTTCATCAGGCTCAAAGTCGTAGACTTCTCGAGAGGCTTCTTCGCCCTCTTTTACATCGATCTTTGCCGGGATGATCTGCTGTGCCGTTGGCACCTGGGTCATAACGGATTCAAAGTGATTGTAAAAAACCGTACAAACGTCGAACTCGCCGTTTTCGAACATCGCGATAACCTTGTGACCAAGACTATCGGCATGAGAAAATTCGATGTTCTTTACTTCCGAAAATTCAACATAATCGGCAATCATCTGTTCGTATTCGCGCTTGAGAGCATCATAGCCTTTGCGCCCGACGAAGAAAAATTTTACCGTTTTACCTTCACCCATCAGGCGTCTCGCGTGCTCGCGTGCAAGCTTAGCAATAGAAGAATTAAAACCACCGCAAAGGCCGCGTTCAGCGGTCGCAACGATCAGCAGATGGGTATCATCTTTACCATCGCCGGCAAGAAGTGCAGGTGCACCAGGCTTGCCAACCATGCCCGCGCCAAGATTAGTCAACACCGCTTCCATTCGGACAGAATAGGGCCGAGCCGCTTCAGCAGCTTCTTGGGCACGCCGCAATTTTGCCGCGGCCACCATCTGCATTGCCTTAGTGATCTTCTGCGTGTTCTTCACGCTGTCGATCCGATTGCGGAGGTCCTTAAGACTGGCCATCTAAGCTTTTCCTCTTGCCCTACTTTTCAGCTGCTTCAAGCGAAGTGTTCCGCAAAAGCATCGATGGCAGCTTTTAGTTTTTCTTCGGTTGCCGCGGAAAGCGCACTTTCATCTCTGATCGACGACAAAATGTCTGAATGTTTGTCGTGAAGAGCACGGAGCAGATCTTCTTCGAAGCGACCGACATCACGCGCATCGATCTTGTCGAGATAGCCGTTCACACCAGCATAAATCGAAGCCACCTGTTCTTCGACAGAAAGCGGTGAGAATTGGCCTTGTTTCAAAAGCTCTGTCAGACGCTCACCACGATGAAGAAGCTGTTGCGTTGCGGCATCAAGGTCAGAACCGAACTGAGCAAACGCCGCCATTTCACGGTACTGGGCAAGTTCACCCTTAATCGGACCGGCAACCTGTTTCATGGCCTTAACCTGCGCAGCAGAACCAACCCGGCTCACCGATAGACCGACATTCAAAGCCGGGCGGATACCCTGGTTGAACAGGTCTGTTTCAAGGAAGATTTGGCCATCGGTAATTGAGATCACATTGGTCGGGATATAGGCCGACACGTCATTGGCTTGCGTTTCAATAATCGGCAAAGCAGTGAGCGAGCCCGCACCGTTGTCCTCGTTCATCTTGGCCGCGCGTTCGAGCAAGCGAGAGTGAAGATAGAACACGTCGCCTGGATAAGCTTCGCGGCCTGGAGGACGACGAAGCAAAAGTGACATCTGACGATAGGCCACGGCCTGCTTCGATAGGTCATCATAAACCATCAATCCGTGCATACCGTTATCGCGGAAATATTCACCCATAGTGCAACCGGCGAAAGGCGCCAGGAACTGCAGTGGTGCAGGTTCCGAAGCGGTTGCCGCAACGACAATAGAATATTCCATCGCGCCATTTTCTTCCAATGTCTTGACGATCTGCGCCACCGTTGAACGTTTCTGACCAACAGCAACATAGATGCAATAAAGCTTCGCGCTTTCGTCATTAGACTGATTGATTTCTTTTTGGTTCAAAATGGCATCAATTGCCACCGCCGTTTTGCCGGTTTGCCGGTCACCAATAATCAATTCGCGCTGGCCACGACCAATCGGGATCAGAGCGTCAATGGCTTTAATGCCGGTTTGCATCGGCTCATGCACTGATTTACGCGGAATGATGCCCGGCGCTTTAACGTCAACAACCCGGCGTTCTGTTGATTCGATAGGCCCTTTGCCATCGATCGGGTTTCCAAGCCCATCAACGACACGGCCGAGCAATCCTTTTCCAACCGGAACATCAACGATGGCGTTCGTACGTTTAACCGTATCGCCTTCTTTGATCTCGCGGTCCGATCCGAAAATCACGACCCCGACATTGTCTTGCTCGAGGTTCAGAGCCATGCCCTTAATACCACCAGGGAACTCAACCATTTCGCCGGCTTCAACATTGTCGAGCCCATAAACACGGGCAATACCGTCACCAACAGACAGCACTTGGCCGATCTCTGATACTTCCGCTTCGTTGCCGAAATTCTTAATTTGTTCCTTGAGAATGGAAGAAATTTCTGCGGCCTGGATATCCATCAGCCTACCTCTTTCATAGCGATTTTGAGATTTGAGAGTTTAGTGCGTAGTGACGAATCGATCATACGGCTACCGACTTTAACAATCAGCCCACCGATCAATCCGCTATCAACTTGAGTATTTAACTTGACCTCACGGCCAAGAGATTCTTTCAACACGGCTTTAAGCGTCGCGACATGGTCATCATTGAGAGGAACCGCACTGACCACGGACGCGGTCAATTCGCCTCGGTGTTTTGCCAGCAAGGATCGATAAGCAATGATCATGTCTTCAATAGCAAACAACCGTCTGTTGCGCGCAACAAGTCCGATGAAGTTTTTCGTAAGAGTGCCAAGTTCGGCTTTAGTTATCACCGCATTGATGCCGGCACTTTGTTGATCGCGCGAGAAAACGGGGCTGCGAACGAGCCGTCTTAAATCTTCGCTTTGGTCAAGCAGGCTTTGCAAAGTATCAAGATCTTTGGCAACCGTATCAAGCGCACCACCTGAGGTCGCGTCGGCATCGCGCGCCAGCTCAAAGAGCGCCGTTGCATACCGCGCTGCAGCTCCTGCTACGATCCTCTGTTCTTGTGCCACGGAGTAAGCCTTTTTGAGAGACCAGAAAAGTCCATTATGCAGTCAGGTGACCGGCTCGCTCGGCGCGAAAACTGGCCTTCTAACTTGTTGGGATTATTAACTTTTTCGGTGAAGAAGAGCGCCGCAGACTGGTGCCCCCTCGCCATGCGCCGGTTTCGTAACACACTAGTTTCGCACATGCAACAGGCTGCGGCGAAAGGTCCTCAGGCCTTTTTTCGCACGTGAAACCTTTGCGTTTCGAGGACAGAGTGGAGCCAATTTCAATCCGGAACTATAACGATTGTTTCGATATCTAAACAGAAGCCAAGCCGCCCGCTCCCCCTTCCCAACCACCCGAT